>PHDH01000094.1 GCA_002840935.1 Bacteroidetes bacterium HGW-Bacteroidetes-21
AACCTACTGAATATCATATAGTTATCAACAAACTTCTTTAAATAATATCCTTTTATAAAAAATCAAAACAGTTTCTTAACTCATCTTTTTTTTAACGATTAACTAAAAAAATTTTTTTAATAGAACTATTTTAATACTTTTGCAGCCCGTCTCTATGCCCGGATGGCGGAATTGGTAGACGCGCTGGTCTCAAAAACCAGTAGGGTTATTCCTGTGCCGGTTCGATTCCGGCTCCGGGTACAAAACCCTCACATGAGGGTTTTTTTATTATGGAGAAATTTATTCCGGATCATCTGGATGAAAAATTAATGGTACTGGATCATCGTTATCTGGAGATGGCAAGAATATGGTCTGGCAATAGCTATTGCAAAAGAAGGCAAGTTGGTGCCCTCATTGTAAAAGATAAAATGATTATTTCCGACGGATATAACGGAACTCCTTCGGGATTTGATAATATTTGTGAGGATCAGAACAATATTACTTTTCCTCACGTCCTGCATGCCGAAGCCAATGCCATTACTAAAGTTGCCAAATCAAATAACAGCAGCGATGGGGCAACATTATACGTCACCACATCACCTTGCGTAGAATGCTCAAAACTGATTATTCAGGCGGGCATAAAACGCGTCGTTTTTTCGGAGTTATATCACCATACCGACGGCCCCGAACTGCTTGAAAAAGCAGGGATTGAAGTCGTATATCATAAACTATAATGGCAAACAACAACAGACTTCTGACTTTTCTCCCATTAATGCTGGCAGGAACTTTCATTCTCGGTATGGCACTTTCGCATTTTCTACCCGAAAATCAAAATACTTCCGTTCAAAAAATATCAACAGATCAAAAACTTCAATCTATACTTAAGTATATCAGCGAAGAATATGTCGACACAGTCGATATCAACAATTTAATTGAATTGAGCATTCCAGCGCTTCTGGAAAATCTTGATCCCCATTCTGTATATATCCCTGCGTCCGAACTGACGGAAGTTAGCGAACCACTGGAAGGCGAATTCGAAGGAATCGGCATTGAATTTAATATACAGAACGACACCATTGTTGTTGTCAATACTATCTCCGGAGGTCCTTCCGAACGATTCGGAGTCATGCCAGGCGACCGGATTATCATGATAGACGATTCGCTGGTAGCCGGAAACGGTGTTTCCTCTCCTATCGTAATGAAAAAACTCAAAGGCAAAAAAGGAACCGAAGTCATTATCTCTGTCCTACGGAAATCATCACCAAAACTAATACCCATAGAAATAACCCGTGGACGCATTCCTTTACATAGTGTAGATGTTGCCTATATGGCCAACAAAACAACCGGATACGTAAAAGTCAGCAAATTTGCTAAAAACACACATAAAGAATTCGTGTATGCCGTAAAACAGCTTCTTGATAAAGGAATGACAAGCTGTGTACTTGATTTACGTGGGAACAGCGGCGGATATCTCGATGCAGCCACTGCACTGGCCGACGAATTTCTGGATAAAGGAAAACTCATTGTATATACTGAAGGTAAAAACAGACCAAAAGTTAGCACTTATGCAACGAGAAAAGGAAATTGTCATGATGTAAAACTGGCTATTCTGATTGACGAGTGGTCTGCATCTGCCAGCGAAATTTTGGCTGGGGCTATTCAGGATAACGATCGTGGAATCATCATTGGACGTCGCTCTTTTGGAAAAGGACTGGTTCAGGAACCCACGTTCTTCATGGATGGTTCTTCCCTGCGACTGACCGTAGCCAGATACTTTACCCCCACAGGACGCTGCATACAAAAAGCCTACGACAAAGGCAAACTTGCCTATTATGAAGATGTTTTTTCCAGCCTCGTCGAAAATGACACTCTCACTCCCGACAGCACTCAGAAATTTATCACCAAGGGGGGGAAAACGGTATACGGCGGTGGTGGAATCACACCCGAAATTAAAATGCCTATCGATACCACAGGGATAACCCCTTTCTTCACCGAAATTGTAAACAAAAACCTGATCTATCGCTATGCATGGATATATTCAGATAAAAACCGAAACAACCTAAGTCGGTTTAAAAACTGGTATACCCTTGCGGATGAATTAAATAAAAAAAACGTCTATCAGGAATTCCTTCATTTTGCGGCAAAAAGCGATGTGCAAATTCCATCAAAAATGGATGCAAAAACAGAAAAACTCATTCGCACTCACTTAAACGCCTATATATCAAGAAACATCCTTGACGACACTGGTTTTTATCCTATTGCTTTATCTATTGATGCAACCTTTTTGAAGGCATTAGAAGTCTTAAGATAAATTTTTGGAGTTTCTAAAAACTTCGTTATTTTTGTGCAAACTTAATGTTTAACTAAACCCAATTTTTATGAAAAGATTTACAATTCTTTTTTCTGTTTTACTGATGGCTAGTGTTGTCTTTGGACAAACATTCCAAGCTAATCAAAAAATCAAACCTTTCAACACTACTAACACAAACAAAGCAGTTGTTGGAACTCTTCAGTGGTGTCTTGAAGTTCTTTACACTGGCATCGGCACAAACTCTGCCGGAACATTTGCTTGTGCAGCTCAATTTGACGCAGCTGATTTAACTGCTTACAATGGTAATTATATTACAAAAATTCATGTAGGAATAGCAAATTCAACTGTTATTACTTCTGGTAAAGTTGCTATTTTAACCGGAACCTTAACCGGAACCCCAGTAATTGCTTATCAACAAGCTGCTACTTTTGTTGATGGCTGGAATGAGATCATGTTAACTATTCCATACCAAATTAACAGCGCTACCCCAATTTATGTTGCTTATGAGGTAACTTGTACTGGAGGCTATCCATTAGGTTTCGATGCAGGTCCTGCTAATGTTAAAGGAAATTGGATTTCAACTGGTGGCCTTTCTACTGGCTGGACACATCTTACAGCTCTTAATGCAGCGCTAGTATATAATGGTCTCATTAAAGCAACTGTTGATGATAATGGAACTGCCATTGCCATGACTGCTGCTCCAACTGATGCTTATTTTATTGGATACGTTGGAAGTGGTGCTACCGCTTCTGAAAATATCGTTGTTCAAGCTGTTGGATTAACTTCTGGAATTAACGCAACAGCTACAGCCGGATTTGAAATTTCTTCTGACAATACCACATTTGCCGCAACTGCAACTCTTCCTTCAACAGGTGGAACTCTTTATTCAAGATTTATCCCTGCAGCTACATACGGTCAAACAACCGGAACAGTAACTTTTACAAGTACTGGCGTAGCTGATGTTGTTGTTAATTTAACAGGTATTACTTATGATTGTCAAGGTGTAGTTACCGCTCCTTACACTGAAGATTTTGTTTCTGAAAAATCTGGCTGCTGGACTGTTATTGATGCAAATGCTGACGGAGCTGAATTTACTCTGTACTATTCAGATGCTACTCAAACCGACTTAGCATACATTTATCCTTACAGTTCTGTTAATGCTGGTGAAGATTGGCTGATTTCTCCTTTAATGACAGTTCCAACTAACCCATTATCAAGTTTCCAATATAAAGTGGCAAACGCTACAACTCCTTACCCAGAAAAATATGAAGTTTATGTAATTACCGGAACTCCTCAGAACTATGCTGCTGGAACACAAATCGTAGCTACACAAACCGTTACCAATGTAGCTTTTGCTACTCAAACACTTGATTTATCAGCTTATGCCGGTCAAGACATTTATGTTGGTATTAAATGTGTATCTGATGCTGATATGTATTATTTATACATTGACAACTTCATCCTTGACATTGGATCATCAGTTGCAACTAACAATGTAAATGCTGTTTCTGTATATCCTAATCCTGCTAACGACGTAATTTTCGTTTCAGAAACTGCAAACATAACTGTAATTAACATGGTTGGTCAGGTTGTTGCTACCGCAAACAACGCTACTCAGGTTAACGTTAGCGAATTACCCGCTGGTAATTATATCGTTAAAGTACAGAACGAAAATGTTAATTCTGTTCAGAAAATCAATATCGTTAAATAAGTATTGAATTTATATTTCTTAAAAAAGGCTGTCTTTCGACAGCCTTTTTTTGTTTTGTTGAAAACTAATATCTGTTTATTCCGGCTCATCGATTAATTTTGTAGCATGATTGACCATGCCACCGTAGAACGAATTATTGAGACCGCAAAAATCGAAGAAGTCCTTTCGGATTACATCTCCCTAAAAAAAAGTGGCTCTAACCTGAAAGGCGTCTGTCCTTTTCATCAGGAAAAGACGCCTTCGTTTATGGTATCTCCGGTAAAAGGAATCTACAAATGCTTTGGATGTGGCAAAGGGGGAAATGTGGTCAATTTTGTCATGGACCACGAGAATATATCGTACCCCGAAGCTCTCCGCCTGATTGCCAAGCGATACAACATAGAAATTGCAGAGACAGAAGAATCAGAAGAAGAAGTCCTAAAACGAAATACCCGCGAAAGTCTTTTCCTTATGAACGAATTTGCCGGAAAATTTTTCTCCGAAGCACTTCATAAGAGCGGTGAAGGCTCTTCGGCAGGATTAAAATATTTCAGAGACCGCGGCTTTCGCGACGATATCATACAACTTTTTCAACTGGGATACTCTTTTCTTTCGGGCGACAAACTCACTAAAGCCGCTATTCAGGCAGGTTATAAAAATGAGATCCTGGCACAGGCTGGCCTGGCAAAAATATACGACGACCGAACTGCCGACATGTTCCATGGCAGGGTTATTTTTCCAATACACAATGTTGGCGGCAGAATTGTAGGGTTTACCGCCAGAGTGCTGGGGAAAGCAGACAGCAATGCTCCCAAATATCTCAATACTCCCGAAACAGATATTTTCACCAAAGGTAAAGTCCTGTACGGTCTGCATCTCGCTAAAAGAGCTATCGCCCAGAAAAACGCAGCCATACTTGTCGAAGGAAACACCGATGTTGTCTCCTTATACCAATCAGGCATCGAAAATGTAGTAGCAGGATCCGGCACCGCACTCACACTGGAACAAGCCTCTTTGATTAAACGTTTCACTAAAAATATTTCGCTCATATACGACAACGACTCAGCCGGACTTAATGCCGCCATGAAAAATGCCGACACCCTGCTGAGCGAAGGCTTCAACGTTACTATCATCATACTGCCCGAAGGGGAAGATCCCGACTCTTTTGCCAGAGGAAAACACCAGCAAGAAATTGAAGCCTTTTTTGCAAAAGAACAAAAGGACTTCATTCTTTTTAAAATCAATTACCTGAAGGAATGGGCAGGAAAAGATCCCGTGAAAACGGCAACCATGATCAGTCAGATTGTTCAATCTGTCGCCAAGATTCCCGACAGTATACAACGTGCCGTTTACCTTAAATCATGCAGTGAACAATTACGGGTAGACGAAACCTTATTATACACCGAATTACAAAAAGTTCAGGTCGAAAATAGAATTTTTACCGAAAAACAGGTAGAGATCAAACAAAGAACCCAACCCCAGCAAAATCTTCCACGTATTCCCGCTTTTGTCGAAGAAATATACAGTGAACAATCCGAGCGAGAAATTATTCGCCTCATGCTGAATTATGGAAATAACGCCCTTTTCATTTCTTCGGACGAGCAGGAGGAAGTCCCTAAGACAGCCGAATTTATTATTAAGGAACTAAAAAACGACGATCTGGAGTTAAAAAATCTGGTTTACCGCAAAGTTTTCGAAATCATCATCGAACAACTGGAGAAACACGGCTACATCGACATTAAACCCTTGGTCAACAGTGGAGAAGAAGGTGTGAGCGAACTGATTGCCAGCTTGCTTTCAACCCAATATCATCTGAGTAAAATTCATCGAAAAAAAGGTGTTTTGACGCAAACAGAAGATAAAAATCTGAACCATGTTGTCCCTCTGACAATTCTCGCCTTTAAATTCAAAGTGCTGGAAGAAGCACTCAAACAAAAAAGAGAAAGTCTTAAACAAGCTTTTCAATACAATCTTTCCGACGAAGAAACAAATCAGATCGTTGTAGAAATTCGCGACCTAAGTGAAGTACTCCGGCAGATTTCCAAAATAACCAAGTGGGTCGTTCCAAGATAATAGCCCATTATCATAACGGCAGTACAACCCTTTTTTTCTTACAAATCAACTTGAAATCGACATCAATTCATTCCACATCTCTTTACCTGTGGCGAAAAGAATCCATTAGGGACGTATGTCAAACTCAAGGGAGGTCTTACCTTGTATAAAGTTAGATTTCTCCCGATTATTTGTATCTTTGCCGGTTCAAATTTTAACTTATCAGAATTTTATGGCCGCTAAATTTAATGAGTACAAAAAGCTTGATCTGTCGCAGATTAATCTGGATGTATTGAAAAAATGGGATGATGAGGGCACGTTTAACAAAACCCTCGACGCGAGAAGTAAAAGCAAAGAATTTGTATTTTACGAAGGACCTCCTTCTGCCAACGGTACACCCGGCATTCACCACGTTATGGCTCGTGCCATAAAAGATCTTGTTTGTCGCTATAAAACACAAAAAGGCTATCTGGTAAAACGTAAAGCCGGATGGGATACCCATGGCTTACCCGTCGAACTGGGCGTTGAAAAAGCTTTAGGTATTAAAAAAGAAGATATTGGAAAAACTATTTCAGTAGCCGATTACAATAAAGCATGTCGAGTGGATGTCATGAAATTCACCAACGAATGGGAAGATATGACACGAAAAATGGGTTACTGGGTTGATATGGGAAATCCCTATATTACTTTCGATAACCGTTATATTGAAACCCTTTGGTTTTTGCTGAAAAAGTTATATGATAAAGGTCTGATCTACAAAGGCTACACCATACAACCATACTCTCCTGCAGCAGGGACAGGCTTAAGCACGCACGAACTTAATCAGCCGGGTTGCTACAAAGATGTCAAAGATACCACTGCCGTTGCTTTATTCGAAATCAAAAGAGATGCAACTTCTGAAAAAATTTATCAGCTAACCAACACCAAAGTTTTTGTCATGGCATGGACGACAACACCCTGGACATTGCCTTCGAATACCGGTCTGGCTGTTGGAAAGAATGTCGTTTATAACGTAGTTAAAACATATAATCCTTATACTGGCGATCCGATAACCGTGGTTCTTGCCAAAGAAAGAATTTCCGCCTTTTTCGGTCAGGAGAACAAATGCGAAGTACTTCCCGAATATACAGCAGGTGAAAAAGCCCTTCCTTGGGTCGACCTTAAAGAATTCACCGGCAGTGAACTTCAGGAAATTCGTTACGAACAGCTCATCCCATGGCAACAGCCCGAAACAGGTGATCCTTTCAGAATTGTAACCGCTGACTTTGTTACCACCGAAGATGGTACAGGTATCGTCCACATAGCCCCCAGTTTCGGAGCTGATGACTTCCGTACAGGTAAGATTCACGATTTAGGCAGTCTTACACTGGTCGACAAACAAGGAAAATTCATCGAAGGTTGCGGAGAATTCTCAGGGCGTTTTGTAAAAACAGAATATATTGAGAATGCAGGACCCGAAACCCCCAACACAGATGTCGATCTGGCCGTTATGCTAAAAAAAGACGGTAAGGCTTTCCGCATCGAAAAATATGTACACTCCTATCCACATTGCTGGAGAACAGACAAACCCATTTTGTATTATCCCCTTGATTCGTGGTTTATTAAAACAACTGCCCTGAAAGACCGGATGATTGAACTAAACAATACCATCAACTGGAAACCGGCATCCACAGGTACCGGCCGCTTTGGTCAGTGGCTCGAAAACCTCCTCGACTGGAATTTAAGTCGTTCCCGTTTCTGGGGAACGCCCCTTCCCATCTGGGCTACAGAAGACGGCGAAGAAAGACTTTGCATCGGTTCTGTGTCGGAGCTTAAAGCCGAAATTGATAAATCCGTCGTGGCAGGCTTCATGAAAACCAATCCCTTGGCCGATTTCATTGAAAAAGACAACAGCGAAGGAAATTATCAGAAGTTCGACCTCCACCGTCCTTATGTCGATGATATTATTCTGGTAGCTCCTTCGGGAAAAGCTATGAAAAGAGAGCCCGACCTGATTGATGTGTGGTTCGATTCGGGTGCGATGCCCTACGCACAACTCCATTGGCCATTTGAACATGCCGATGATCTGGATCATTATTTCCCGGCCGATTTTATTGCCGAAGGTGTTGACCAGACACGCGGCTGGTTTTTCACACTCCACGCTTTGTCGACACTTTTGTTCGATTCTGTGGCGTTTAAAAACATCGTTTCCAACGGTTTGGTTCTCGACAAAAAAGGCAATAAAATGTCGAAAAGACTGGGCAATGCCGTCGATCCTTTTTCGTCGTTGCGAGATCATGGAGCCGATCCCTTGCGCTGGTATATGATTACCAATGCCCCACCCTGGGACAATCTAAAATTTGATATGGAAGGCGTTGAGGAAGTCAAACGCAAATTCTTCGGCACATTATATAACACCTACTCTTTCTTTGCCCTTTATGCCAATGTAGATGGATTTTGTTTTGCCGAAAAAGAAGTTCCTGTGGCAGAACGCCCTGAAATTGATCGTTGGATACTCTCACTTCTCAACTCCCTGATTGCAGATGTAGATAATGCTTACGCGACATACGAACCCACACGGGCTGGCAGATTGATTCAGGATTTTGTTTCCGACAACCTAAGTAACTGGTATGTTCGACTTAACAGGAAAAGATTCTGGGGTGGCGAATACGATCAGGATAAAATAGCAGCCTATCAAACGCTTTATACTTGCCTGCACACCGTAGCAAAACTTTCGGCACCCATTTCGCCTTTCTTCATGGATCAGTTATACAACGACCTGAACACCGTTACCGGAAAGGAAGCATACATTTCAGTACATCTAAGCGATTTCCCCGAAGCTAATCCTGCCTGCATAGATAAAGATCTGGAAGAAAGAATGGAAATTGCTCAGAAACTTTCGTCCATGGTACTTTCGTTACGCAGAAAAGTAAATATAAAAGTCCGTCAACCCCTCCAGAAAATGATGGTTCCTGCATTGACACAAGATTATGCTGATAAACTAAATTTAGTCAAAAGCATTATCCTTTCTGAAGTAAATGTAAAAGAACTCGAAATTCTGGGCGAAGACAATAAAGTACTGGTCAAAAAAATAAAACCTAACTACAAAACCCTCGGACCTCGTTTTGGAAAGAGAATGAAAGAAGTAGCAGCCTTAATATCGGGCATGACCAGTGACGACATACTGAAAATTGAACAATCAGGCACATGGACAGGTACCAGTAATGGCGAAGAATGTGTAATCCTGATGGAAGATGTCGAAATCATTTCTGAAGATATTCCCGGATGGTTGGTCGCTAATGAAGGACGCTATACAGTTGCTCTCGATGTAACCCTGACCGAAGATCTGATCAGCGAAGGAACAGCCCGCGAATTGGTCAATCGCATTCAAAATATTCGCAAAGACAGTGGACTGCAGGTAACCGATCGTATTATTTTGACCATCGAAGAGCATCCCGACGTACAACCTGCGATTTTGAAACATAAAGACTATATCAGCGCTCAAATTCTGGCAATAGATGTTATTTTTTCAAAATCTTTGGAACAAAATCAGGTTCATTCCGTAGAACTTGATAATAATTTAAAAATAGGCGTGATTGTAAGAAAAGCCTAATAAATAAAAACATATTAATTCTTTCCCATATGGCAGAAAAAACAAGATACTCAGACGACGAGCTTCAGGAATTCAAAAAACTTATCGTAACTAAGCTCGAAAAAGCAAAAGTTGATTACGAATTGCTCAAAGCAACACTGAATAATACAGATGGCAATGATACAACCGACACTTCCCCTACTTTTAAAGTAATGGAAGAAGGTGCCACTGTTCTTTCAAAAGAAGAAGTAGGACGCCTTGCACAGCGTCAGCTCAAATTTATTCAACACTTACAAGCTGCCCTTATGAGGGTAGAAAATAAGACCTATGGCATTTGTCGCGAAACCGGCAAACTGATTCCTAAAGAAAGACTTATGGCTGTACCTCATGCCACATTGAGCATTGAAGCCAAAAACAGTCAGAAATAGTATTGCTTTTATTCTTAAAAAAAAGCTATCCGAAACGATAGCTTTTTTTGTTTAATAATTCATACTGAAAGCAAAGTCATCAATAAAAATATCTTCCTTGCTTCGGTTCCAAATGTATAACTTTACAATACATTCGGGATTAATTTGTTTATCCCATTTGTAATACACTTTTGCAAACTGCCATGATTCCTTCCCTTTTTGAAAGGAACGTAATGGGCGTGCATCCCAAAGAAGTATTGAATCTTTATCTAAAATATTTACCACAAAAAAGAGGTCGGTACTATCTTTAATTGGATAAAACCAAGTGGATAATGAAATTGAATCAGGAGGCGTAACAAATATATTTTTGATGGTGTCGGCATAAGTACTGCTATATTCTGCGCCAGCATCCAGCTTCTGAGAATAATCGCCATGTTTTGCAAAACCATAATATCTGGGTGCACAAGAAGACCAACTAGTGGAATATTCATTTCCATTCATTATAATAATCTCATCCATCATCGCTTGATCATAATCATCGTTCGATCTGAACCCTTTCTTTGCAAGAGAATAGTTTGGTGAGGTTAACTTTGTAAAATAAGATTCATCTAATTTATTATTCAAAAACGATAAGAAATACGTTTCACGATTCATTCCATCATAATGAACAATATTGCGTTCGGCTTGTGCCATCTGAAAGTAGGACAAATAAGCAAGAAAAAGTAATGCCAAAGCCATTGGTATTCTGAAATAGTTGCGGAGCTTCAGTAACTTTTCAATAGTCACGGCAAATGGTATGGCTAAAAGTCCAAAAATATCTATAAAAGCACGATTCCCAAATCCTATATACCACCAGCACCACCACGACGAGAGAATATAAATAAATAGCAGAGAAGTAATTAAAACCGTCCCATGAAGCTCTTTTAACCGATTTTTCAAGAAAAATAATCCTGTAAAAGCCAGTATAAGCACAGGCGAATATATCAGCAAGCCGTTTCTGAAACTAAAAAGCGTTTCGATAATCCGAGGATCTGAAAAAAAGAAAGACTCATTAGAATAAGAATAAAAAAACCAGGAGCCTGTCTGTACTTTCCAATACAATAATTGAGGAAAGGCTATAATAATGATAATCAGCGGTATGAGATAAACGTATTTATTCGTCGCCAGCGTTCTTATTCTTTCCCAAAGCCCGGTGAAAGTTGTACAACCCCATAAAACAAATACCATAAACAAAACCATGTTTGCAGGACGAATCAGAAATATCAATCCCATAGTTATGCCTGTATATACCAGATATTTTACTTTTTTGTTTTTATACCATTGTTGGGTATAATACAGATATGCACTAATAACAGCCAGAGAGTAGACATGGCTCATCCCGGGAAGAAAAAACACGAAATATCCAAGGTTTGTTGTCAGAAACAAAAGTAAAATAACAATATCCGCCACCAGTGGTTGAAAATACTCGAGCAATAATTTCCGACTAAAATATAACGCCACCAATAAATAAAAAATAGAACCAAGCAATAATGCAATAGCATATGGATCTGTAAATCCATCAGCAGGAGTTCCCGAAATCAGGCAGTAGACATGCGAAACAAGCAGAAAAGGCAAATTTAGAAGAGTGACACCCATCGTAAATTTGAAATAGGTTTTTCCTTCAGGTGAAGTTTTTGTCCACCCTTTGAGTGGAGAGACGTTCTCTAGATCATTATCAAAATCGGAATCACCCATGATAATATAAGCTGGAAAATACAAATAATACTCTATCACGTCCCCAGCGAAAATCTTTGATTTATTTTGATGACTCACGCGAGTTGCCATCATTATAAGACTCAACAAAACAATGATTAACGGAATAATATTTTTCTTCAGTTTATTCATCATTTCGCATAGAATTAAGAATGACGCCTTCCTTAATAGCATATTCCGACTGAATGATACGACTTATAGAAAGCTCCTGACAGACAAGATGTATCAGAAGGGTGCCCAGAACAATCATTTCTATCCGCATCATGTCCATTCCGGGAATTTTTTCCCGATCTCTCAAAGTAGATGCAACCAAACGTAAATACAAAGCCTGAAATGTATCCACCGGGATTTCGAAACAGGTCAAACCCTGCTCCATGGCTTCTCCGCGCAAGAGATAGGAAGCCATATTTGCCAGTGCATCGAAAGAGCCCGAAGACCCTACCAAGGTTTTAATTCCACGACGACGGGCCTCCTCTAGTGCAGAAGATATTTTATCCTTCAAATAAGAAACGGTAAACTCTGTTTCTTGCGAACTAATGGGGTCGGACGGCTTAATAATGTCGAGCATTCGGGCCATACCCACTTCAAAACTATTATGCCAACATATACAATTGTTCTCGGCAATTATAAACTCGACGCTTCCGCCACCTATGTCCATCACCATAAAAGGTTCCGAAATATCATGCACAGCGTGTTTAACTCCTTCGAAAATAAGCCGGGCTTCTTCCTTCCCGTCGATAGTTGTTATGCTGATTCCCAATTTTGTTTTTACTTCCTCGACAAAGTCCTGCCCGTTTTCGGCACAACGAATAGCCGAAGTAGCTGTAGCAATTACTTTGTCGATATGATATTCGGCTGTTATTCTTTTAAAATCACTGAGCGCTTGTATCCCTCTTTCCCATGCATCAGGCTGAATTGTTTGTTTATTGATTCCGCCCTTGCCCAATTTCACGGGACGCTTGTCTTTGAAAATGATCTTAAATGCATGTCCTTCTGCTTCTGCAATCAGCAAATTAAAGGTATTGGTACCCAAATCTATAGAAGCAATTCTCATACTAATAGTTTCTGTAACGAAGCCATTTAAATAATTCTTTATAGGTCACTTTTTTGCCATACATTAATATTCCTGTTCTGTAGATCTTAGCTGCCATCCAGGTACAGGCAATAAAGCTAAGAACCAGAATAGAGCCCGATAAAAGCACTTCCCACAAAGGCACGCCAAAGGGTATTCGGGCCATCATAATAATGGGTGACGTAAAAGGTATCATCGACATCCAGAATGCCAGCTGCCCCTCGGGATTACTCGCCACTCCCTGCATTGCCACAATAGACAAGATGAGCGGAATAGTAATTGGCATCATAAATTGTTGGGTGTCGGCATCGTTATCCACCGCAGATCCGATGGCAGCAAATAGCGCTCCGTATAATAAATAACCACCTAAAAAGTAGAAAAGGAAGGCCAGTAGCATGGTACCAAAGTTAATAGAACCGATAGCTTCAAAAGCCAGTTCAATTTCAGACTCATCGGGCATGAAGTTCTTTGCATTAGTATCAATGGCAACTCCATTGGGCGCTCCCATAATACTATTATTGGTTTGGGACATGACCACCTGATCGATACTTTTATCGGGCATAAGTACGCCTTTGGCCACAGAAACAAGAGCAAATGTGAGTATAATCCACAATAGGAATTGTGTAAGTCCAACCAGCGCAACACCAACAATTTTGCCCATCATCAACTCAAAAGGTCTGACACTGG
>PHDH01000095.1 GCA_002840935.1 Bacteroidetes bacterium HGW-Bacteroidetes-21
CTACTGAATATCATATAGTTATCAACAAACTTCTTTAAATAATATCCTTTTATAAAAAATCAAAACAGTTTCTTAATATCATCATAGCAATAAAAAGAAATATTGAAAGCTCCTTAATCCTCATATTTAATATGTTAAACGCTTACAAATATACCAATAATAAAGTCTTAAAATAGTTTATTGTTGATGCATAAAATTAGTATTTGTTTAGAATTAAAACAGGACTAAGGAATCTCCATTATTTTAGCGGGGAACTTTGTTATAAGACGGTACTCTAAGCAATCTGACAAAAAACGAATATCCGCCAAAAATACCATATCCATTTTCAATATTATTGTAGACCTGCACAGGTTCGTTAAAGGAATAAGCTCCCTGATTAAGTTGTGCCGAAGAGGTAAGATAAAACATATAGGCATCATAGGACAACGAACGTAGCTCTATCGTCACATCCAAAGAATCGGTATCGTTTCCGAACTCATATTTCGACATTTCAACTGTCAGTTTCTTTGATCTTCCATTAAAAAGTTCATCAGAAAATATAAGATAACCCCCATAATCTATCTGCACCGAAGGATCCATAGAATTTATGAAAATACGATAGTTATCGCTCATTCCCGAACCATACCAGGGTGGACGAGTAATCCCCAGCATATAATAGTTTTTTTCTCCTTCGGGATCATCAAACTGCACATCCATCGAAAACATAGGATCTCCTTCACTTTCATACGAATTGGTATCCACACTTACAACCGATATTGCTACTGGAATTTTTGTCGCTGCACTTGTAATTTCACCCCCAGAAGTCACTTCTATCTGATATGAGCCCCGGAGTCTGGCAGTTGAAGCTGATTGATAATAGCCTGTCGTTCCGTTTTCGGTCAATATTTCGGCAGTTCCGTTTTCGTATATCACTTTCACCACGGCCCCAGTGATTACATTAAATTGATCGTCGTCTAAAATATGCCGGCTTTGGTGCAATGAGACAACAAGTTGTGCGCTGTCGCAAAAAATACTGTTGATCACAACTTTTCTTCCTTCGTCAGGAATATCCATATCTATAATCTTCTCACAAGAAGAAAAAGACAGAATTACAAACAGATATAATATGATCTTTTTCATGGCATTAGAATATTAAACTATATGAAACGGACGGAATCATTGGGAAAAGGCTGATCTGCTTTAAATGTTTATTTCCCCAATCATCCGTTCCAAAATAAAGAAAAAATGGATTCTTACGATTATAAACATTGTAGATCCCAAAAGACCACGTACGTTTAAATCTCTTGAGCTGCTTATGCAGGTTAACAGATATATCCAGCCGGTGATAGGAGGGCATCCTGAACTGATTTCTGCCATCGTAATGATACATGGTATAAAGTCCGGAAAAACTCTGATCATTTGCCCAGGGAGCGATGGTGGAAGGATACGTCTCGACAGGCAACGAGACAGCCGTACCGGTTCCATAAACCCAAACAAGTCCCACATCGGTATTATCGTTGAACTTATGGGTAACGGCCAGACCAATATCGTGACGACGGTCGTAACGATAAGGAAAGACTTCACCAAAGTTCAGATTATCGAATTGTCGTTGCGACCACGACAAGGTATAGCCTATCCAGCCGGTTGTGTTTCCGGTATTCTTGCGAATCAGGAATTCGGCGCCATACGCCCAGCCTTTTCCTGTCTCCACTTTATTTTCCCAGGTTTCAACCAACCCGAAATAATCGGCACCTTCCTTATATTCAATAAGTCCGGTCATCTGCTTAAAATAGCCTTCTATGCTTACTTCAAATCCCTTGGGCAGATCGTGAAATACACCGGCAGCTATCTGTTTTGATTTTTGAGGTTTGATTTTCTTTGTCACCGGCAACCACAAATCCGTAGGCATTCCAATCCCACTGTTGGTTAGTAAGTGAATATTCTGCGCCATGTCAGAATAAGCCGCCTTAACAGACCAGTTTTCGTATAACATATAACGCAGAGAAGCCCGGGGCTGTAACGAAGGATAAGTCACATCCTGCACACTGAAAATCGAAAAATGCAAACCCAGATTGAGAGAGAGGCGAGAACCCAATCGCATTTCGTCCTCGACAAAGAGATTTGATTCGTGTGCATAAATGTTGTTGTTCCCAAAAGTGGTATCTAAACCAGAACTTCCCTGCCCGCCAGTTTCGGAGTACCGGAAAAGGCTGATACCGGGAATAAATGTATGATAAATATATCCACCTCCAAACATAATAGTATGATTAGGTGAAGGGTGATAGTCGAAATCCAGTTTTGCTGCCCAATCGCGAATTCCGGATTTATATTCAAAAGCCATTTCGGTCTCATTTCCATCCTGAGTTGTTTTCTCACTTTCGGCTATTTTAAAATTATAACTACTGAAAGTGCCCGTGAGGTTCATAAATAATTTGGGCGTAATGGTTCTGTTCCAACGAAAAGCAGAGATCATATTTCCCCAGGAAAGACCAAAATCGGTTGTTCGTTTATAACTTTGATAGTCGTTGTATTCGTCTTTTGTTCTGCCATAAGCTTTATCTCTGCCCCCATAAAAACTCAGATAAACCCGGTCTTTTTCGCTCAGCGTATAATTCAATTTTCCATTTAAATCCCAGAAATAATAACCGGCGGAAGTCCCATTGGTAGCTGCTTTAATCAAAGGCTGTGTAAGAATATCGATGTAGGTTCTTCGTCCCGATATGATAAAAGAAGATTTTTCTTTCTTTAGGGGACCTTCGACCATGAGCTTAGACGAAATAATACCGATAGACCCTTCGCCATGCACTTCCTTATTATTTCCCTCCTTCATACGAATATCGAGAACCGACGAAAGCCTTCCACCATAACGGGCGGGAAATCCACCTTTAATCAGCGAAACATTCTGAATAGCATCGGTATTAAAGACAGAAAAAAAACCAAAAAGATGGTCGGCGTTATAAATCGGAACCCCATCCAACAATATCAGGTTTTGATCGGGACCACCCCCACGCACGTACAAACCGCTGGAGCCTTCACTCCCCGACTGAACACCAGGCAATAACTGAAGCACTTTAATAATGTCTGTTTCGCCCAATAAAACCGGCAAAGATTTTACCGTCTGAATAGGTATCTCGGTAATACTCATTTGTGTTTTTTCAGACTGCTTTTCCGTCCGCTGACCCACCACAGTGGCTTCCTTCAAAGTAATGGTCGACTTCATTTTTAAGTTCAGACTCACATCCTGTGTCAGTTTAATCTCTCTGACTTCGGAGTTATAACCCACAAAAGATATAATAAGTTTTACCTCAGGCTGATTGAGTGTCAGACTAAAAAAACCATATACATTGGTAATGGTTCCCTTCTTGGAGATTTCATCGTAAACCGATGCGGAAATCATACGTTCGCCATTACGCTCGTCTTCTACAAATCCGCTGATAGTATACTTTTGAGCTCTGGTGGCCGACAGAAAAATCAAAAGAATAGTTAACGTAAACAGTATACGCTTCATGCATTATTTTTTTGTTACAACTTGCAATATTAGAAAAAATTGTACAACGAAATAAATATAATCTTTTATTAATCAGGGCTGACGTATCTTAATGACAAGTAAAAATAAAAAAAACACCCGTCCGTTATTGCGAGAGTATGTGTATTGGAAAGATATTTATATCCGTTAAAATACTCGAAGCAGCACGAAGTAATCTCTATTTGATGTTTACACAATATGTTTTACATAATTGTTAATCAAATTTTTCTTAAACAGGCCTGCCTTATGCCTGCTGCCAACAGGTAGGGCAGGCATCGAGATTGCTTCTGATTCGCTATGCTCTTTTATTGCAATAGACTGAGACATGAATCATCGCAATAACGCATTTTTTATTTTTATATGGCTTATAACTAGATACGTCACACCTGTTTTATGAACAGATGTATTGCGTTGTTACTTTTAAAATGCAAACATGCATCCTAAACAAGTATATTGTAAATTCAAATACCTAATTGAATAAGTATTCTAATTCCCCATGTCTGATAAGAATTTCAGTCTCACCAAACGTATCTCCTCTAGCGTATATTCATCAGGACCTAATTCTTCGGTAGCAGCCTCTATACTATCGGTTTCGGCGGTACGGAAATAGTCGTAAATTTCAGCTTGTTTTTCCCTTTCTATGACGCTATCTATATAATAGTTCAGACTGATTTTTGTGCCAGAATATACGATAGATTCCAATTCGTTAAGAACTTCGTCATACTCCAGTCCTTTTCCTTTACAAACATCCTCGAGCGGAATTTTGCGGTCGATACTCTGAATAATGTAGACTTTGATACCCGATTTATTGACAACCGATTTAACGACAAAATCCTGCGGGCGTTCAATCTCGTTTTCTGTAACGTATTTCTGAATCAGGTCGACAAACTCTTTACCATAACGCAAAGCTTTACCACTGCCCACCCCGGCAATGTTTTTCATTTCTTCCATATTGATGGGATACTGTATCGCCATGTCTTCGAGCGAAATATCCTGGAATATCACATAAGGTGGCAGATTGTTCTTTCTTGCGATGGTTTTACGCAGATCTTTCAGCATCGAAAAAAGAGCTGTATCAGCGGCGCTTCCATCGACCTGCGGTTTTATAACATCTTCGTCGTCACCTTCTTCATACTCATGGTCGCGGGTTAATGAAACAGGCTGAGGATTACTCACAAACTCCCGACCTTTTTCAGTCAGACGAAGCAATCCGTAATTCTCAATTTCCTTGACAATAAATTTATGTATCAATGCCTGACGTATAATAGCCAGCCAGTATTTTCTGGGCTCATCGGCACCCGAACCAAATGAGTCTATGAGATGATGTTTGTATGATTTGAGTGTTGAAGTGGCATTACCACTGATGATATCGGCAATGTGTTCGACTTTGAATTTTTCCGACACTTCAAGTATGGTCTGCAAAACATTGAGTATAGCATCGCGACCGTCGAACTGCACTTTGGGAGTCAGACAATTATCGCAGTTACCACAATTCTCTTCTTTATAATCCTCACCAAAATAATGCAAGAGGGTTTTACGACGACATACCGATGACTCGGCATAAGAAACCGTTTCAAATAAAAGGTGTTTCCCTATTTCCTGTTCGGCTATAGGCTTGCCTTGCATGAACTTTTCTAACTTCTGTATATCCTCGTAGCTGTAGAAAGAGATACACTGACCTTCACCACCATCACGCCCGGAACGCCCGGTTTCCTGATAGTAGGCCTCGAGACTTTTAGGCATGTCGTAATGAATCACAAATCGCACATCAGGTTTGTCTATTCCCATACCAAAGGCAATGGTAGCAACCATCACATCCACAGCTTCATACAAAAAGGCGTCCTGATTATTGGAGCGTGTGTGCGAATCGAGACCCGCATGATAAGGAAGAGCTTTTATACCGTTCACCACTAGTTGCTCGGCCATATCCTCTACTTTTTTGCGACTCAGACAATAAATGATACCCGATTTCCCAGTATTGTTTTTGATGAATTTAATAATTTCTTTTGTTGCTCCTGATTTTGCCCTTACTTCGTAATACAGGTTCTGCCGGTTGAAAGAAGATTTATACACATCGGCATCCATGATCTGCAAGGTTTTCTGAATGTCGTGTTGCACTTTAGGGGTTGCGGTGGCAGTGAGAGCCACGACAGGCGCTTCGCCGATTTCGGCAATCAAAGGGCGTATTCTGCGATATTCGGGACGAAAATCATGTCCCCATTCACTAATACAATGAGCTTCATCTACGGCATAAAAAGAAATCTCCACTTTATTTAAGAACTCAATATTTTCGAGTTTGGTGAGACTTTCGGGAGCTACATATAACATTTTGGTTTTACCACTCAGGATGTCTTCCTTCACCTGCATTATTTCAGCTTTGTTCAGTGAAGAATTCATGAAATGAGCAATACCGTCTTCGCTACTGAAATTACGCATGGCATCTACCTGATTCTTCATGAGCGCAATAAGGGGTGAAATAATAATGGCTGTTCCAGGGAGTAATAAAGCGGGCAATTGATAGCAAAGTGACTTTCCGCCGCCTGTGGGCATAAGGACAAACGTATTTCTTTTATTAAGTACGTTATTGATAATATCTTCCTGATTCCCTTTGAACTTATCGAACCCAAAATGGTGCTTTAGCGCTACGTGAAGAGAATTCATTTCAACCTTCTTCATAACTTCTTTGCTATCCTCTTTCATTAAATAATTTGTATTACGATGTAAAAAAAATACTTTTGTAAATTAAATTTACTGCAATTTTTTTAATTAACGGGGATTTTTTCTTTTTTTTTGATTAAATTAATAAAATTGGAAACAAGTAAACAAATTATCAGTCTGGCCGTCTCAGTGATTTTGACAGAAGCCGAAACCATTAAGAATCTGGCACCCGAAATCAATCATCATTTTGTTGATGCTATTGAGTCGGTATTTCATTCAAAAGGTCGCCTGATTGTTACAGGAATTGGCAAAAGCGCTATTATTGCCCAGAAGATTGTAGCTACATTGAACTCCACGGGTACCCCTGCAGTGTTTATGCATGCTGCCGATGCCATTCATGGTGATCTGGGCATTGTACTCGAAGACGATATTGTTCTTTGTCTTTCGAAAAGTGGCAACACACCCGAAATTAAAGTATTGGTTCCTATCCTTCGTAAAAGAGGAAACAAGCTTATTGCTATGGTTTCTAATCAGGAATCCTATCTTGCTAAAAACGCAGATATTGTTCTCTTTGCCCGTGCCGAACAGGAAGCCTGCCCTAACAATCTGGCTCCCACCAGCAGCACAACTGCTCAATTGGTTTTGGGCGATGCCCTGGCCGTATGCTTATTAAAACTCCGCGGATTTAGCCCCGACGATTTTGCCAAAGTTCACCCGGGTGGTGCTTTAGGGAAAAAGTTATATATGAGGGTTTCGGATTTGGTCCATGCCTCCAGTCCGCCCAAAGTCAATCTCGACAGCAATTTAAAAGACATCATTTTGGCTATCTCATCGGGTCGCTTAGGCGCTGCCGTTGTGGTAAATGCTGATGGGACTGTTGCGGGTATCATCACCGATGGTGATTTAAGGCGAATGCTTGAAAAAGGATTTCCGACAGACAGTGTTACGGCCGAAAAAATCATGAGCCTACATCCCAAGACCATACAACCAGACGACATGGCCATCAATGCCTTTGTTGTAATGGAGAAGAATAAAATCACGCAACTCGTCGTCACCGACGGAGAACAGTATACTGGAATTGTTCACTTGCACGACATTTTAAGAGAAGGTATCGTTTAATATTTTTACACATGAAACTCAGCACAGATAATCTGATTAAGAAATATGGATCCCGAACTGTCGTCAGAGGCGTATCCTTCGAGGTCAATCAGGGCGAAATTGTGGGTTTGCTGGGACCCAACGGGGCAGGAAAAACCACCTCTTTTTACATGATCGTTGGTTTAATACGACCCAATGATGGAAAAATTTTACTCGACGGCAAAGATATTACTCACGAACCCGTTTATCGCAGAGCCAAACTGGGGATCGGATATCTGGCCCAGGAGGCTTCTATTTTTCGTCGCATGAGCGTTGAAGACAACATTAAATGCGTACTGGAAATGTCGCGCTTTAACAAACAGGAACAGAAAGAGAGACTGGAGCTCATGCTCGACGAATTTGGACTACAACGCATACGTAAAAGTCTGGGAATACAGCTTTCTGGAGGCGAAAGGCGCAGAACCGAAATTGCCCGGGCACTGGCCATTGATCCAAAATTTATTTTGCTGGATGAACCTTTTGCAGGGGTCGACCCGATTGCTGTAGAAGACATACAGGAAATCGTTTCACGTCTTAAAGAAAAGAACATCGGCATACTTATTACTGATCACAATGTTCACGAAACGCTTTCTATTACCGACAGAGCTTATCTTCTGATTGACGGTAATATTTTCAAATCGGGCACTGCCGATGAATTATCAGACGACGAACAAGTAAGAAGACTTTACCTGGGTAAAAACTTCGAACTCAGAAAATAACCCTTAATAATTAAAATATGAGTATTAAAGGAACACAAACAGAAAAAAACCTGTTAAAAGCTTTTGCAGGCGAATCACAGGCAAAAAACCGTTATGAATTTTTTGCTAAAGTTGCAAAAAATGAAGGTTACGAGCAGATTTCTGCCTTATTTATGGAAACTGCCAAGCAAGAACAGGCGCATGCCAAACGTTTTTTCAAATTCCTCGAAGGGGGCGCAGTTGAAATTACTGCCATGTATCCTGCCGGTGTCATCGGAACTACCGCCGAAAATCTGAAAGCAGCTGCCATGGGCGAACACGAAGAATGGGCCGAACTCTATCCCCAGTTTGCCGAAATCGCACTGCAGGAAGGTTTTAAAGAAGTAGCTGCCGCTTTTAAAATGATTGCCAAAGTAGAAGCTGAACACGAAAAACGCTACAACAAACTCCTCGATAACGTTTTAAACGACAAAGTTTTTAATAAGGACGAAAAAGTAAAATGGGCTTGTCGTAACTGCGGTTATGTTCACGAAGGGACCAAACCACTCGAAAACTGTCCTGCTTGTCTTCACCCAAAAGCACATTTCGAAGTTTTTGCTGAAAATTACTAGACATATCAGGCCAAATCTGCCTGAAAACAATTCATTAAATAAGAGCCACCCGGCTCTTATTTGTTTTTAAGCAGGTCTCTGATTTCCGTTAAGAGTATTTCTTCTTTAGTAGGTACGGGTTCAGCTTTCACCTCCTCTTTTACAGGAGCAGCCTTCGGTTTACGAAGTTTATTCATGACTTTAATCAACATAAATATAGCAAAAGCTGTAATCAGAAAATCAAACATTGTCTGTACAAAATTGCCATAATTAAGTGTAACAGCTGCTTTTGTCACTGCACCATCCGGAGCCAGAATGGCATCTGCCAGTGTTATACTTAAATCTTTAAAGTCTACTCCACCTATCAGCACTCCAATGGGCGGCATAATAATATCGTTTACAAGAGAAGTCACAATTTTACCAAAAGCTGCTCCAATGATAATACCTACAGCCATATCTGCTACGTTACCCCGGGTAACAAACTCGCGAAATTCTTTTACTACACTCATAATACTTTTTTAAAATTTATAAGAAAAACCTATGGTCACAATTTCCTTAAACTGAATCCTGGGTCCACTTGCTTCAATTATCCCATCATTGTTTTTGTCAACATTTACAATAATATCATCATCATACAAAAGTTGGGTAGATATGGCTGTAGAAAAATACTTCGTTATTTTGAAGTTTATCAGGACTTCCCAGTTGACATCAATATTTTGTGGATTGTGCAAATAGTTGGAAAATAAATCCAGTTTGGTCTGAAAGTTCACATTCTCATGAAGTTTTTCTTTATAAAACACCCGAAGATATCCCCCAAGCTCTGTTCTGATTTTTTTTCCCGGAACATATAGGTTATTATCGTAGGTAGCCGGCTCAACGCCATAAGATCCAGCATCTGCCAGATAAGCTGAATTTACGATGGTCGTTTTTTGTGTCAGGGGAGCCAGAAATACGGTCAGTTTCTCGCTGGGATGATAATCCAATCCTGCAGCTACCAGGATGTAGGCCGGCGACATAAAATCGGAAATTTTCATACTGTCTTCGGGATTCTGATAACCGGGCATTGTTTGTGTTTTAAAATTGCCCAAAATGGCATAGAATAAATTTTTACCCGCTTTATAGCCATATTTCGATGTAAAATCAATCTTATCATCGGTCTTAACTACCTTATCTACATCACCTTGTTTTAGCAATCCATAGGAAAAATCAAGTTGATTGTCCCACGACATTTTAGGACTGCGATAATTGGCAAAAGTACTGAACATGGTATTTCCTGAAATCGTATTTAAACCCCCGGCAGCCCAGTTGGTAAATGCTGTTTGGGAAAACCCCAGATTAAAAACACCTCCAAATTTCCATCCTTTGACCGAGTCAACTTTAACGTCTCTTAGTGTTTTCTCAGCTTCTGTAACCTGTGCCGTTACATTTATTTGCAACAATATTAAGATGGATATAACAATTAAAGTAATTACATTACATCGTTTCATGAACAAACGTTTAGTTAATAATAATAGCCGTAACAATCATGGCAACAATTCCCGCGATTGACCCTTTTACAACATTATTTATTCTTTTCTGACGGGCCATTTCGGAATACCCTTTCAAAAAATAGGGATTTTCTTTTCTGTCGGGATACTTTTCAATTATCTTATTCTGATTCGGATTCAGCGATCCAATGACGGCAGAATATGCCCCCGGCAATACCGGAGAATAAAAAACCGGCAGTCCTACTTCAGGAAATAAAAAAACAGACCCTGCACCCACCACAAAGCCAGAAATAGTTGCCAACGGGGCATGATATTTTTTCCGGGCAATCATGGCTCCCTCGACATAACTTCTCATTTCGCCAATAGAAATACTGTCGTATTCTATCACAGAATCGAAATAAATAAGATCTTCCTCTCCATTTGATTTTTTGACACAAAAAACAAAGTCGGTTTCAATCAGCTTATTTTTACCTCTTTTATTTACAAAATCAATCAGATTATCCGAAGTATTGACCTTATAACTTTGTACGGGAATTTCATCTCCACTTAGCAGCACAATAGTGTCCTGCGACATAAGATATCCTGAAAGGAAGATAAATATAAATAAAATAATAATTCTCATACAAAAGGGTATTAGTTTCTTTGAACACAAAAGTACCGGAAATTATCCAAAAAACCTATTTTTGAAATGGTCTCCATCTTCTAATCTCTCAAGGAATTAACAATGGCTAAAGGATCATTTTCGCCGACTTTTGACAAAAAGGCATAGCCCATTTCAGCAAATAACGGATGTTTTGCTGCCAGAGTTAAAACAACTTCATCATCATATTTTCCATACTGCCCCGATTTACCATAAAACACCACAAAATTGTCGATAATGGCAAAAAGACCCCCGCCAAAACAACTGACATTCACTCCTCTTTTCTTCCAATTTTGCTGAGCCGCCTCAAAAAGTGCGATGTGCATTCCGGGTAATTTAGCATCATAAAACAGTTCCAAAGGATTATCGGTAGACATTTCAGCAACCACAATAAATTTCTGGTGCATTAATTTGATACTATGACACGTCATACGCCTATTTGTTAAAATTCATTCTTTGAATCTGAAGAGAAGGAATAGCTTTCAGTTCTTTTTCAAGTTTATCCATTTCCTCTGTCAGTCCAGTGAGTTCGAGCAAAATCAATCCACTTTCGCTGCAGTAATTATTGGCCACTTCGTGTAAGCCCAATCTGGTTTTTATGGAACATCCATAGCGAGTCAGAATATTTTGTACTTCCAACGATTTCTTTACCCTTTCGTTGATATATATTCCCAGTATTCTTATTTCGTTCATTGATTCCGTTTTTTTAATATTCAAATTTTATTTGCTGTATTTCAATGCCTTCAATAGCCGACAAATCCTTCAAAAAACTCTGACGATCTTCATTGTTTCCTGCGAGTTGAAGCAACATGACCCCTACTCGACTACAGGTGCTTTCCGAGACTTCGTGAAAACCCAGCCTTGATTTTATGATATTTCCATGCTTAGACAAAACAGCTTGCGTTTTATTGGCTTCTTTGATTCTGTCTTTAATCATGATTCCGATTATTCCAATACTTTCCATACATCTTAGATTTAAAAATACAGATCTCTTTGTCCCAACTTTATACTATCTATTCTTCTCCGTATTTCTTCTGTATCTGCTTGTCCCTCTAATTTCACTATTTCCTTTTCGATGGCCGTCCATCCTTTTTTCTGGACTTCAGGACTGGCATAGTCGAGCAAGTATTCGGCCAATGTGAGTAGTGCGTTGGGTGTGCAATAACGTTTGATAAAACCGGGTACGGAGAATTCCATGAAGTGCTCGCCCGTGCGACCCATACGATAACAAGAGGTGCAAAACGAAGGCAAATAACCGGTGTCAATCAATTCATCAATAATTTCGGCCAGCGAACGATTATCGTTGATTTTAAACTGTTCTTTATTCAGATCCTGATTTTCATTCACAGTTTGCGAATAGGTTCCCAGCTCCAGTTTGGTTCCCCCGTCAATTTGTGAGACTCCAAAGCTAATGACTTCACGTCGCACATCGGCATTTTCGCGGGCTGTGAGTATTAACCCAGTATAAGGCACTGCCAGACGTAAAATGGCCACCAAACGGGTAAACTCTTCGTTAGAAACAAGGTATTCTGGCTTAACGTTCATGCTCGACGCATCCTGAATACGGGGAAAAGAAATGGTATGCGGCCCGATATTATAACAGGCTTCGAGGTGATTGGCATGACGCACCAGACTCATGACTTCAAATCTCCAGTCGTATAATCCAAACAAAGCACCTATACCTACATCGTCAATGCCCGCTTCCTGTGCCCTGTCGAGTGAAGTAAGTCGCCAGTTATAATCGACTTTCTTTCCTCCCAGATGATACCATGTATAAGCCTCCGGATGATAGGTCTCCTGAAAAACCTGATAGGTTCCAATGCCCGATTTTCCAACCGTCCGAAATCCTTCAATATCAAAAGGAGCAGCATTAATATTCACACGACGGATTTCTCCATGTCCGCTTTTCACGCCATACACCAGTTTTACAGTGTGCGCAATGTAGTCGGCACTATAATGAGGATGTTCGCCATAGACCAGAATCAGTCTTTTTTGCCCGTTGTCTTCGAGTGCTGTAACTTCGTTAATAATTTCATTATCCTCCAGCGTTTTTCGCTCCGCTTCTGTATTCGTTGCCCTGAATCCACAATAAGTGCAATTATTAGAGCATTTATTCCCAATGTACAAAGGGGCAAATAGCACTATGCGATTTCCGTAGACTTTTTCTTTTAAAGTTCTGGCTCCCTGCTTTATTTCTTCTATAAGCACCGGATCATTGGCATTCAGCAAAACAGCCGTTTCTTTTAGAGTAAGTCGCTGTTTGTTGAGTGATTTGGCAATAATTTCGTGTACCTGATCAGGCTCCGATTTAGTATTGTTGATATAACCCCAAATCTCCTCGGGGTCAATAAAAGGCTGCATTCTCTTATCAGGGATGGAGCAAATTTCAGGATTAAATTTCATAAGGCGTGAAGCACAAAAATATTCAAGTATAAAATTACTTGTTTTAAAGCCTATAAAAAATGATATATGTCCTGCATAAAGTTAAAGTTTCTTTAATATGAGAAAAGAGTTTTGAGGATAACTGAGAAAAGTTTGGATTCTAATTTTACAATGAATTTACATTGTTAATCCCCTAACGGGGAAAGCCATACTGTTCATTAGTTTTGATTGATTTATCTCTCCTATGGAGAAAATAAATATACCGTAGGCATTGAACATCAATAAAATAATAAATAATCAAATTTTTGCCCGTAGGGCATTAGAGGTTGTTTAAAATTCACTTTTAAATTCTGTTGAGCATTAATCTAACCATTGCTAGTAGGACAAAACTCTTACT
>PHDH01000096.1 GCA_002840935.1 Bacteroidetes bacterium HGW-Bacteroidetes-21
AAACTTTATTGCAAACGTTATACTTAACAGAAAAACAAATGATTACAATAAATGTGTTAAACTTTTGTCATGTACTTAGATCGCATTTAATTAATTATCCAGTTCTCCGAAAACTTTTCTCAGAATATCGTTAACTCTGGCCATGGGGTCATTGCGAATGTCTTTTTCTTCAAGGGCTACTTTCAGGAATAAGCCGTCCAGACCTTTTTGTGTGACAAAAGTATCGAGAGTCACGTTTACTTGGTTCATTCCCAAAAGCTGACCAGCAAAGGTCGAAGCATAATTATTCCAGGTAGTAGATAGTTCTGTCCATGTATTTTGTGCAGAAACGCCGGGAATGAACTCCTTATTTAAGGATGCCGTCATTTTAGGCAGATAAGTGGTGAATAGTGAATTGTAGGTTGCCGATTTGAGATACATGGTAGCTGCATTATCGGCACCAAAAAGAATGTTTTTTCCATCCGAAACGGTAATTGAGGTAATGGCGTTTACAAATATTGGTTTGGCTTCTGCTGCAGCATCTTCGGCCGAACGGTTTATTTGCTGAATGACATCATCTACTAGTGGAGCGAGGCCGGGAACCTGATCTTTTAATTGCATAACCTGATCTGCCTGTGGAGGCAATAATATTTTAACGGTGAGGTCGCCGTAGTAACCATCGGTTTTATTGAGTATGGTTGCCGAAGTGTCGGTGCCTACTTTTAGCGCTTCTTTTAAACCTTCAACAATTTCGGAATCACTGAGTTCCTGTTCTTTTTTGCAGCCGGTGAATAATACGACAGAAATGACAAGTAATAAGATGTATTTCATAAAGAATGTTTTTTGTAAAAATACGATTTTTTTTAAAACTGACAATTGGATCTTATCCATTGGCCATTTGCTATTAGCTCTTAGCCAACAGCCAAAGGCAAATTCCAAACAGCCGTTAGCCAAAAGCCAACAGCTAGCAGCCAACAGCTAAAGGTCAATTTGTGTTGTAAAACATATAAAAAAACTTGACAAGTATGATATCAAAGTAATATCTTTGCAGTATCTAAATATTATCAATTATGGAAAAAGAAAAGAAATTATCTTCAGGGTCAGGTTATCTGGCAATACTTTTTTGTCTTGTTTTAATGGCGACCCCGGTTTTAAATGTGTTTTTCAATTTTTATGTCTACATGACTGTAGCAACAATTCTGATCTCCATCATCGGGTTCATTGGTTTTTTCGGTTTGATGGTGATTGATCCCAACGAATCGAGGGTGATGGTGCTTTTCGGAAAGTATTCGGGGACCGTAAAGACTAACGGATTTTTTTGGGTCAATCCTTTTTATGTCAAGAAAAAGATTTCGTTAAGGGCAAGGAATTTCGACAGCGAGCCAATTAAGGTGAACGATCAGATTGGGAATCCCATCAACATCAGTGTAATTCTTGTTTGGAAAGTGGAGAATACTTTCAAGGCTGCATTTGATGTCGACGATTATGTAGCATTTGTAAGAATTCAGACCGAAGCAGCTGTAAGAAAGTTGGCTTTAAGCTATCCCTACGACAATTTTGAGCACGAAAATGAACTTTCACTTCGTACAGGTGGAGAGGAAATTAACCACATGCTGGAAGAAGAGATTCGCGAACGTCTTTCTATTGCTGGGATTAATGTTATGGAAGCCAGAATTAGTAATCTTTCCTATGCCAGCGAAATTGCTTCTGCCATGTTGCAGCGTCAGCAGGCTACCGCCGTTGTTGCAGCCCGTGCAAAGATTGTTGAAGGAGCTGTAGGTATGGTCGAAATGGCATTACAAATGTTATCTGAAAAGAAAATCATCGAACTTGATGATGAGCGTAAAGCAACCATGGTTAGCAATCTAATGGTCGTACTTACCTCCGATAAAGCTACTACGCCGGTGATTAATGCAGGTTCAATTTATTAAATAATTGAGTTATGAAAACTTTCAATGAAACGCAAAAAGCCTTTCGAATTTGGCTAATGGCTATCATAATGATAGGGTGGATATCGTTTATTGTTTTTACTGTTTGGGTTATTCAGCAGCAATTGGTTAAGCATATTCCTGTGGGCGATAAACCCTTGCCTGACGTTGGGTTAATAATAATGCTTAGTTCGTTAAATTTCATTTTTGCGTTTTTTGTTTTTTTGGTGGTTAAACTTCGGTTGGAAACGGAAATTAACAATACAGGCATTCGTTATTCCTTTCTGCCTTTCATTGGTCAGCGCAAAATTGACTGGTCGGAGATTGATTCTTGTTGGGTAAGGAAGTATAAACCGATAAAAGAATATGGTGGCTGGGGCTATCGACATTTATTTCGTGGTAGAGCCTATAATGTATGGGGAAGATGGGGTATCCAGATTGTAAAAAAAGATGGAAGAATGCTTTTGTTGGGAACTTCGAAAAAGGATGAAGCAGCTGTAGTTCTGGCAAATTTGGGATATAATAAAGCATACGAAAAAAAATAGGGCATGGCTAAGAAAGCTTTTATACTCAGGATAGATGAAAATCTGCTCAAGGCTGTTGAGAAATGGGCCGCCGATGAGTTTAGAAGTTCTAATGGTCAGATCGAATGGATTATTTCTGAAGCAATAAAAAAGGCAGGTAGATACAAAAAGGTTGATAACAATGAAGAAAAGCCGGCAGAATAGCCGGCTTTTTCATTTGATTATCCTATAGTGAATATTCAGAAATAAAATAATATTGAATTATTTTCAACGTTTAAATCTAAGATGTAAATTTGCCTTATGAAACTATCTTTTTGTCTTTCTATTCTATTATTTTGGTTTTTGTCGTTTTCTATCGTTGAAGCCCAGAAAACGGAATCCAATAATTATGATGTTAAGCTTGAAGATATTGCTAAATCAAAAGGTTGGTCGGTAAGCGAACTCAATACAGCAAAAAACTCAGTTTTCCTGAACGATAAAGAAAAGGACGTTGTACTTGCCATGAATATGGCGCGAACCAACCCTAAAAAATTTACTGAAGACTTTATCAAACCTTTTCTAGGGTATTTTGACGAAAAAACCATGTCTGTGCCAGGACAGGAAGATGTTGGGACTGTAGAAGGTGTTAATGCTGTTAAGGAGCTGATAAAAGTTCTGCCAAAAATGAAGAGTTCTGGCGTATTGACTCCCTCTAAGGCTCTTTCACTGGCCGCAGGCGATTTGGTAAAATCGCAAGAAAAAACCGGAAAGACCGGGCATATAGGAGAAGGCGGACAAACCCTCCCTAAGCGTGTTAATCGCTATGGCAACAATTCGGGACTGATAGCTGAAAATGTTTCCTATGGCGAGCATACCGGTTTGATGGTCGTCATTACATTATTGATCGACGATGGGGTTAGTTCCCGCGGACATCGTGAAAATATTATGGAGAGTGGATTAAGTCTGGTTGGAGTGAAGTGGGGTACTCACCCCAAATACGACGAGATGTGTGCCATTTCTTTTGCCGTGAGTTTTATCCCCAAAAAGGGGTTGGAATAGAAATGGTTATATCGTTCTATCTTTCCATACTTTCTTTTTAAATAGACCAGCAAGGGATGCTATTGCAATATAAATTGGATATAGGATAGAAGTTATCAAAGTCCAAAGGAGTAATTCCTCATTACTTGAAAACCGGGTAGCTCTATATAACACGCATGTATCGACTCCTATTTTGACAATAAAAAAAATGGATAAAATCCACAAAAATAAGGCTGAAAAAAAAGCGAGAATGAGCGAAAAAAGTAGTAGAATATTTACTGCAAAGACTGTAACTGCAACATATTTGGCAAAGCTTGATGTATAGTATTTTGTCTTTTGGCCCCAGCGAATTCTTTGTGTGAGAAAGTCACCCAGACTTTTCGGGGCTAAAGTACTGACAAGTGCTGCTTTACTTTTCAAAAAAGCAATGGAGTCTTTATGTCGTTGCGCAGTTTGCTGAAGCAAAAAAACATCGTCACCAGAAGGAATTGCTGAATAATAAGTATCGCCTATCTCCATAGCAGTTTCTCGACGATATGCCATGTTGGCTCCATTGCAATAAATTGGTCGGCCTGCTCCTATAAGTCCTGCTCCACTAAAGACCAGACTTAGAAAGTCAAGTTCGAAAAACCATGAGAAGATGGATTTGCTTCGGTTAAAGATAACTGGTCCGGCTATTAAAAGCGTTTTTGGATGATGCTGGATGTACGAAATAAATGTCTCGACCCATGTTTTGGGCAGAACACAATCGGCGTCGGTTTGTAATACCCATTCACCTTGGGCTATGTCAAGACCCTTTTTCAGGGCTGCTTTTTTTCCTGTTTCACGTTCTTCGCAAGTAAGAATTTTTATGGGTGTAGAATTCTGACTGAACTGACGAATAATGTCCAACCCGTGATCTGTTGAATGGTCGTCAATAAAAATGATTTCGAAAGGCTGGACGCTTTGCTTTTTCAGGCTGTCAATAAGGTGGGGCAGGTTATTAGCTTCGTTACGGAATGGTATAAGTATAGAAATATTAACAGTTTTTTCGTCCATTGGGGCGTTAAAATAATTAATTTTGTGCCACCCTTTTAATGTAATGAAAATGAATGTCAGGTAATTGCAAAAAATAATGCCGGCAATTACATAAAAGATGATATTTATAGTTTCATTATTCAAAAGACTGATTTATTTTCGCATTGTAAAAACAAAGATAAACGAATTATGGCAGACAACAGAATTCTCGACGTGACTCCGGATGTTAAATGGATAGGTATACTGGATAAAGATATTGTGACTTTTGATATCGTCATGGAAACAAAATATGGAACTACATATAATTCCTATATTATTAATGCCGATAAAAAAGCAATAGTTGAAACCGCCAAAGAAAAATTCTGGCCAGAATATGAAGCAAAAATTCGTCAAGTTGTTAATCCAGAGGAAATTGAATACATTATTATGGATCACACTGAGCCCGATCATTCTGGTTCTTTACCTCATTTACTGAAAATCGCTCCGCAGGCTACTGTCGTGGGAAGCGGAAACGCTTTGCGCTATCTGTCGGATATGGTTGGTTTTGAGTTTAAATCAATGCAGGTAAAAGATGGAGATACCTTGAGTCTGGGCAACAAAACCCTGCGTTTTATCGCTGCGCCCAATTTGCATTGGCCCGATTCTATCTATACTTATCTCGAAGAAGATAAAGTTTTGTTTACCTGCGATTCCTTCGGGGCACATTTTTGTAACGATGAAATGTACGACGACAAAGTAGGCAATTACGACGAAGCCTTTAAGTATTATTTCGATGTCATTCTTAAGCCTTTCAGCAAATTTATGCTTAAAGCCATTGAGAAAATCAGACCACTCGATATTGCTGTCATTTGCACCGGCCATGGACCCATTTTACGCAGTAGCTGGAAAAGAATAGTTGACATGTCTGAGATCTATGCTAAAGCTTATCTGGCAAAGACCGATTCTGCCGAAAAGTCGGTGCTTATTACTTATGTCTCTGCTTATGGATATACCCGCGAAATGGCCGAAGAGATTGCTAAAGGGATACACGAGGCAGGGATTAACAAAGTTACTTTGTTAGATATTGAAAACATTGCCCTGGGAGATCTCGATGCCGCTCTGACTCTTCATAATGCAATACTTGTGGGTTGTCCTACCTTGAACCAGAATATTTTACTGCCCATTTATAAAATGTTTGCACTTATTAATCCTTTGCGTGATCGGGGTAAACTGGCAGCTTCTTTTGGTTCCTATGGCTGGAGTGGCGAAGGAGTAAAGATTATTGATGCCGTTCTGACAAATTTGAAACTTAAAGTTTTTCACGAAGGTATGGCCGATAAATTCCGTCCCTCCGAAGCAAAGAGCGGTAAGCTAATTGCCTTTGGACGTGACTTCGGGAAAGCATATATTGACTATAATTGCAATCCATCGTAAATTATTTTTGTGGGACAGTTTTTTTTCATTAATTTTGTCCGCTCAAAGGGGTATTAGCTCAGCTGGCTAGAGTACTTGCCTGGCAGGCAAGGGGTCATCGGTTCGACTCCGATATACTCCACTAGAACGACAAGGGTTTCAGAAGATACTGAAACCCTTTCTTTTTTCTGGTTTAAACATGGTTTAAACATTCTGAGTAAAATTCGGGTTAATATTTTTTAACGTTTCTTGTATATTTCTATTGTTGTTATGCTGACAATAAAATTTGGACTTAACAAATCTGAATTTTGTTCGTTTCAACAATTTACGCTACTTTTAAACTGTTTTAAGGAGTACTATTTGTGAAAAACGAAGCCCAGACACGAAGAGATATAATCGACAACCGGCTGAAACAAGCGGGATGGGATGTTAGCGACCCTTCGCTGTTACCGCAGGAACTTGATAGCGGAATTGATCTGTAAAACAATCACATTTCAGACATGAAAATTTTAAATATTGTGTTCTGGTCGGAAGCGGATTATGAGTTAAAAAGAAAATAATTATCCAATAAAATGACACTGGACTGCGAAAATATAGACACTTGTATTGCATCACTTTCTGAGATATTAGTTATACACTCACATACTATTATAAAGACACTTATTGAAATTGATTTAGAGGAAATTTGTTCAAAAAGAGATAATAATGACACCCCAGATGTGTTTCTATTAAATTATTTCAGAGAAACTCACAATGCGGCTACGGCGTTTACATCAAGTTTTTGGTTTCATAACACACGTGTAAAGAAAGGCGCAGACTTCAAAGAAGGTATATTACCTCTTAACTTGATGGAAATAGAAATAACAAAATTCATAGACTCCTTAGCGAAATCAATTAAACCAAAAAAAAATAAAAGTTTAAAAAACAATTCAAATAGCTGTTATCACTTTTTTACAAAAATTAATGACAAGACTCATTGGGGACCATACGCATATCTTGTTAGACAAACTGCAATTAATAGCCCAAGTATATCTCATGATTATCTTAAAATTCCTGAAATTGTTGAAGATTATATTGGCTGCAAATATCAAAATATTCGCGAGCAACTTGAAGAAATATATTTTGAAGAAACTATTTCTTGCATTGTTAAATTCGAATATTTGAATAATAACGAAGGTCTTCTTGGAAAGGCTTTATATTATATATACTTAACCTTACGTGGTGAGGAATTAGATTTTAATAGTAATACTTGTCATGACGGTCAGGCTGAAATAATCAAGCCTGAGAGTATTTGCAAAATAGAATACTTTCTTCGCTGAATATAATCTTTATAAAGTAAGAACATAAATTTTGATGAAAAAACCAATATCAACTCATTCACTTAATGAATTGAAAAGCTTTCACAAAGAAGCGACAAAATTCTTTGCGTCTGAACTTATTCTTTTGAAGAAAACTTTACCTAAGATTGTTGATGATCGATTAGCAAAGCCCTCAGTATTATTGATGAGTTGTGGACAGACTGGTGCAGCACTTCTCCAACTATCAAACCAAGTTAATCGCTATAATGATGAAGTAATAATGCTTGCACGTGCTTTCATGGAGATAATAACGAACTTTTGTTATGTGGGTATTTGTGACGAAAGGGAGTATCGTGCATTTATATTGCACCCAATCTACAAACAATACCATAATATTGGCTCCTTTAAGATGGAAGATGGATTCGATAATATATCTGAAAAATATGCAGCACGAAAAGAGTTCCAAGATAAATTAAAGAAAAAACTTATTGTAAAAGAGGCTTTGACAATGTTTTCAGAAACAAATCCTCATTTAAACTGGACTAAGAAAACATTAAGCCAGAGAATTGATGTCATAATAGAACGAGGTAATTTACTTGATGATTTTTTTACGATTATTAAACATCAGTATTATTCTGATGCTTCTGAAACCCTTCACGGTTCGTTATATGGTTGTGGTTATGGCATGGGTGCTTTTGACCCTGAATTTGACCGTTCTAAAAAAAATGAATTAGCTAAGAAGCTTTATAAAAATAGTACGTGTGTTTTATTACATCTTGGAATGCTCATTCACGAATCCTTTACACTTATTTCTTATTCAAATGATATTGAAAAAATATGGAAGACCTCATTTCTTAACAGAGGACAAGCGTTGAGTCTTTTATTCTATGTTTTAGAAATAACAGGCGAAGAATATAAATAATCTGTTGTTCCTTAATTTTTTTTTTCATAATCATTTTCTCCATTTAAAAAGAAACATTTATGTATCTATTTTAAATGGAGAAATTTAAGGGAAGCCTACAATTCGACAGTCTGAGGTATAATTTGTGCAAGTGATCCATGCACAAATTCAATTTCCCTGAACTATTGCTTTACTCCTCGTACCTTCCTTAACCTTCGTATTATGATTATCCCGATTCCGGCTTCGGGTACCCCCGAAAACGGGAAAAGCCAGATTTACTGTAATGTAAGTCTGGCTTTTTTTATGCGGGGTAAAAACGGGGGTAAAAGTATTTTTGGGATCAAGTCAAAAAGTTGTTGAAAAAGCAAAATCGAAACACATTGTTAATAATTATGTTAATAAAAACCATCAACAATATTGCTGTGGGTTAATATTATTTGTTTATCTTTGCAGATATAATTTATACCAATCATGAATTTATGCACATTATTTAATATTGAAGAATTTAATTTGGAATCTTTTGATAGCGAATGGAATAAGTGTGAGTCAATGATATTGCCTTATAAGCACTTTAAATACGTTAGAATAGGGAAATCATATACATTAACTGAGAATGCAAAAAGAAACTATGACAAGTTATATGCTACTGACAGTCTATTTGCAACAAGTGTATTGTCCGAACTTAATGATAGTTATGTATTCTCTAAAGATATTTTCCTAAACGACTTCTTTCGTTCAATAAAACAAAGAAGACCAAACGTAAGGGAAGAAGTCTATTCTATTATTGTTAATGAAACCAGAAACCATTATTCTGGAGAAGCAACTATTGATTACTTAGATTTTTTTAATGATATCAGAACCCATTTTCGAAAATTATCATTAAAAAATGGAGAATATTTAAATGATATTTGGTTTGAAGCTTATAGTTTAATTTATTCTCTCTTATTTGAAACGAGAGACATCCTTTCATACATCAAGAGTTGTTTCGCAGAGAGGATATTATACAATGAGGTATTAGCCCTTTTACAATTAAAAAAACAAGGCGTTATCTGTTGTTCTTTATGGCTGACATTATTTGAGTTTTTCGATTTAATTTCTACTGGTAAATCAACGCTTTCTGAATATTACTTGCTAATAGATTCCGAAAACGATTTAGAAATTTACCTTAAATTAAAGTTGAAAAATGAAAAAAGAACTTACAATAGAGATTCTCTCAATACTGATAGAACTCAAGTCAAAAGGAGTGCTGCCTAATGAATATAATCGAGACATTGATAGATGCATCAAATATCTTGAAAACGAAATAACTAAAGACGGCGATAGTGCTGGGATAGCTAAACTTATAGAGTACTTATTAAAACTCTTTAAACCAAATTAAAATGCAGAACATAGGACTGACAATACAGGGACTGAGAAAACAAAAGAAATTATCTCAAATAGACATCCATAAAAAAACAGGGATTTCTCAAACATATATTTCTCAGATTGAGTCCGGCGAAAGAATACCAACTATTGAAACACTTCAAAAAATAAGTGTTGCTCTTGATATCCCTCTTCCCGTTATTTCTTTTCTATCTCTTGATGTCAATTCAATTTCAGAAGATAAAAGAAAAGCTTATGAAATGATAGAAAGACCTATAAAAAGGATGATAGAGGAGTTTTTTTTGCAGAAAGTGTAGAGTTTGCCCAATAATCTAAGAAAGAACACCTGATTATTAAAGAGATTCAACGAATTTGGTCAGTTATTTTTCAGTATTTGTATTTCATACTATGCAAATTCTAGCTGTTCATTTAAAAATTCTTTCAAACTTTTAAGCTCTGTTTGATTCTGAATAGTTATTTGAACTTTAAGAGATTGACTTTCAATTGTAACGCCGTATCTCTTTAAAACCTGCTCAAGTTCTGAATATTTTTTTTTGTCTTTTAACATCCCGGAAAGTAGATCAATAAACTCTGTCGGGTATTTTTTTAAAGCATCAAAATTTTTGTTTTCCATTTTACTCTTCTATTAAGTCTTCAACAATTATTGAAAGCAGATCTGAAAGACAATACATCATATCAAGCTCGTATTGGTCTAAATTTCCGAAACTGTATTTTTCTTTTGTGTCAAAGCCCAAAATCCCTAAATCTTTTCTTACTTGTATTTCGTCTGAAGATAGTGATTTTAGCTCTCCTGATCTCACTGGTACAGCAATAAAAGTTGAATACTTCCCCGAAGCCCTCGCTTTTATATGCTCACTTTCTGCGCCTAGTGACAACAATTCTTTATTATCTAGTATATTAACGTCTTTTACGTAAAGATATTCCATTCTACTTTTATTTTTTGTCAATGCATTATAAACATATGAATCGCTTATTGATTCAGGTGTCTTTTCTCTGTTTTCAATCGCATCTCCAATTCTAATTGGTATCAATCTATCTTTTTCTTTATATTTTAATGTTATAACTGCTTTTTTCCCATGAAGTGGGACTAATATTTTTTCATTAAACTGGGTTAATGTCTCTTTTATTGAATTTATTTTCTCTGCTTTTGATAAATCTTTATTATTGTCCCACAATGTTATGTATTCTCTAAATTTAACAATAACACTTTTGTGAATTAGTTCAAAGAAGCTTCTAGTTTTTTTTAATCTAATACCACATCTTTGTAAATGCAGTACTAATAGCAAGTTTATTAATCCATAAATAAACAAGAAAGAAATTAGTATTATTGATAGTGTAGTTTTGTCAATCGTGAATAAAGAAAATAAATCGGCTATTAAGCTAATTACAATAAAAATGGAAGGGAAAAAACCCCAAAAATAACTGCCAGGACTTATAAATCCTGTCCTTTTTTTATCTGAGTACCAATATTTGTATTTTTTAAACGGTATTTTATTATGTCCGTCTAGCATTTATTTGTTTTTTATTTTGTAAAAGTACTATACTTTATAAGAATACAAATCAATAAAATATTATTGAGTTAACAATGTAAGGTTAATATTTCATAATCAAAATATTTAGTAAAAGTCATAAATAAGGTCTATAGTTCATTCGGCAACAAAAACTTCTCCAAAAAGATATATAACCTTACCCATTGTGTTTTCCTTTCCTTTCGATTGATTCTTTGAGTTTCTTTATTTTTGATGGAGCAACATAAACATACTCAATCATAGCCAATATAAAGTCTTTTATGGTTTGAATTTCAAATAAATTTAGTCTAATACTTGAGTCGTGTGCACCAATATTGCCAATTATTCTTATTGAATCTGCCATTTCATAAATTGTTTGTGGTAAAATGCCTCTGTCAACTAGAAATTTTAGTTTTGAGTATAAATCTTTACCAGTAGCTCCTTTGTCTTTGCAAAGTAATTCAATTGTTTTTCTTGTCAAAATGGCAAAAGCAGTATGAGAAACATTTTCGACTCGAAGTGCTTCTCTATATAGGTTAGAAATTTCAACTGGAATATCTGCATTAAGATTCTGGATATGAGGAAAGCAAAGATTCCAGTCTAGGACATTTTCGCAGTCTCCTTCTACCACATTGTATAGGGAAACACATTGACATGTTTTGCATTTAGTTAAAAGATATTGTTTTTGAAGCTCAGTTGTCTCATCTGGTTTTATTGAATTGTACCATGTGCCTTTTGAATCTACAATCTTCAATATTTCTTGAACAGTTTCATTGTTGCAGTTACTACATAGATAAATTTGTTCTTCCATAAAAGTCTTATTTTAATACTAAAAAGCGTTGATTAAAACGATTATTTGCCAGTACCAATATGTTTAGGGCAGATTAAACCAGAAGTTAAAGCCTCAACTAAAGCTCTTTTTCTTGCATTTTTTACTTGAAGATACTTATAAAAGCACCCATTTCTTAAATTTATTTCATTTGGCAAAAGGTATTTTTTCGAAAATGATGATTGATTTCTCAGATGATTATTAAGGCGTTGGTTTATTCCATTCATTCCTTTAACTGTTCTACCAACATGTAATACAAGATTTTTAGGACTGGCAATTATATAGACACCTTGGTTTTGGCATTCTTTAATACCGCCCTTTTTAGGAAAAGGAATAAATGGTCTTTTAAGTAATTCCTCGTAAAGCTTTAATATTTCTAATGGTTCGTTCATTTTAATATCCTTACAACCTCGGCCAGCAATACATCCAGATCACGCTTACAATCAACCTGCGTTTCGTTTGGTAATGTTTCTTTCATTCGAATATGACTGTGTAAATACGCATCAGAAATATTTCTCATAGAAGTTTGTAACGATAACATAGATTTTTTAAAACTAATTTCAGTGCCATCTGATTTATAATGATTTGCCAATTCTTCAAATTTTTTATAGCCAAACAATGGTGGCACATGATCAATGATTGCTCTTACAAGCATACCTGTAGCATAAAAGTTACTTTGACTATAGCTAGAGTTCAACTCTTCGCATAAACGAATTAGTTTAGCATAGTCAAACTTATCGTTTTTAATATTTCTAAGCTCATCAATACGTGTTTCATCCACATAAATATTGGTTCGGGAAACTGTGAAAAATGACGACTTTTGTTTTTTATAACCCCATGAACCTTTAATATAATTGTTTGTAACAAAACTGCCAAATTCAGCTAGGTTAAACGGAACTTTTGAAAGTTTGGCTAAGTTTTGCTCAAAAATAATTTTTTCGAGATATTCTTGTTTGCTTTTGAAGCTAATTTTTGAAACATCATAAATCTCTACGTGAGAAATATCTTCTATTCTGTTTTTACACCCATTGTAGAAAAAAGTATTTTTCCCTGATTGGTAATCCTCAATAAATTTTTCTAATTCCAGTTCTTCTAGAACAAATAGCCTTTCTTCTTTTGGTGGAAATCCCCTCCTATAACTGATATTATAATACATTTTATATTTCTTTTGGTTTTAACGCCTCTCTTAACACCTGCTGTAATAATTTTTCGTTTTGTATGGCGCTCTGCTTTATGCTCTCTTCTATATCGGCGCAGGTTTGTAGGAGTTGTTCTAGTTTTTGTACTATGCGGAGTTGTTCTGTTATTGGAGGCAAAGGGAATAACAATTTATCAAGAATATTTTGAGTTAAAAATAATCTAGTTGAACCACTGCAAAATTCAAATAACATTTTTTTTATGAATTCTCCACCTTTGATTATATGACAAAAATATTCAGGTAGAATTACTTTTTGATTTACAGATATTTTCATCAAATTGGTAGAAAGTAAGCCGTATTGAGTTTCATATGGTATCATGCATAATTCTCCAATTGTACCACTTCGAGAGATTATCAAATTATTATGTTAATATTTTATCGTTTTTAAACAACCTCTTAATGTTCTACCAAAAAGGTGGATTGTAGAAAGAACTTTTGGATGGCTCGGCTTTCAACGAAGATTGGTTAGAGATTA
>PHDH01000097.1 GCA_002840935.1 Bacteroidetes bacterium HGW-Bacteroidetes-21
ATGCAACGCGCGAGATCCGTTTGACAAATAAAGAAGTCGTTATCATAGCTCAAACCGCTTATGCCTTATCGGGAGATCGCGAAAAAGCCCTAGAAGCAGGATGTAACGACTATATTACAAAACCCATCAGTAAGGATAGTTTGTATCAGGTTCTGGAAAAGCATATCAAAAGCTTAATGTAGTTTTTTTAATAGGATATATTTAGTCTTAAGCTAAGATAAATGGTCAGTTAGGCGCATTTGCGCTTCACTGACCATTGCATCCCCTAAACCTTTATGAGAAGAGTGAAAAAAACATATTTTTAAAGCTAAAGTTGGATTCTCTCTCAAGCGATACCTGAATTTTATCTTCTTTTATTACCAATCGGATATTTTTTCTGATTTCACTTATCAGCATATCTTTTTTAATTGGTTTTTCCAGATAACCGCTACCGATACTGATCATTAAATCATCTTTTAGAAAATCTTTGGCATAAGCTGTTTGATAAATAATGGGTATGTTATTTCGGAACTCCAGTATTTTCTGCGCTGCTTCGAAACCGTTCATACCTTTCATTTTAATATCCATGATAACAAGTGTTATATCGAAATTTTCTTTGCATTTTTCTATGGCTTCAAATCCACTATGAGCATAAATAACTTCTGCCTGATAGTTGTGTAGAATGGCATGAATCAGTTTAAAATTATAAATTTCATCATCCACGACTAGAATTTTTGGTATTAATGTTTTCATATTTCTACTATAAATATTTTTATAAAATTACAGCCAATTGAATCACATTTCAAGAGTAACTATACGGAAAATATTAGGTAGATGTACCTGATATCTTGTATTATAATCAGGTGTTTTATTGATTTAATTCGGTACTTGTCTATAGATGAGAATAGTTAAATAAAAAAGGCTGTCAATTCGCTGACAACCTTTTAGTTATTTAAGGAAAATGATTATGATCCCAGTGTAGCAACCATTACAGCTTTAATGGTATGCATGCGGTTCTCGGCTTGATCGAATACTAAAGAATTTGATCCTTCAAAAACCTCTTCGGTTACTTCTACGCCATTTTTCAGACCAAAGTCTTCCGAAACCTGTTTTCCTACTTTTGTATCAGCATTGTGGAATGCGGGTAAGCAATGCATAAACTTAATATTGGCATTGCCCGACTTTTTCATGATAGCCGCATTCACCTGATAAGGTTTCAGTAATTTAATACGCTCTGCCCACACTTCTTTAGGTTCGCCCATGGATACCCAAACATCGGTATGAATAAATTCAACGCCCTTAACAGCTACAGCAGAGTCGTCGGTAATTGTTACACGGGCACCCGATTCTTTTGCAATTTCTTTGCAGGTTTTAATGAGGTTTGCATCCGGCCATAATTTTTTTGGAGCGCCGATACGAACATCCATTCCTAATATCGAACCAATAACAAGAAGAGAACGTCCCATGTTAAAACGTGCATCACCTAGATAAGCGTAGGATATTTTTTCGAGTGGATTATTGGAATGTTCCATCATAGTCAGAACATCAGCAAGCATTTGTGTAGGATGCCATTCATTTGTCAAGCCATTCCATACCGGTACGCCTGCAAATTTGCCAAGTTCTTCAACAATTTCCTGACCAAAGCCACGATATTCAATACCATCATACATTCTGCCCAGAACTCTTGCTGTGTCTTTTACAGTTTCTTTATGTCCCATCTGACTGCCCGAAGGTCCCAAATAGGTAACATGAGCACCCTGATCCAGTGCAGCAACCTCAAAAGCACAACGAGTACGCGTCGAATCTTTTTCGAAAATTAAAGCAATGTTTTTACCTTTTAAACGAGGTTGTTCAGTGCCTGCATACTTTGCGTTTTTCAGATCTTTAGCGAGTTTTAAAAGAAATACCAATTCTTCTTTGGTGAAATCCAGTTCTTTGAGAAAATGTCTGTTTTTTAAATTAAAAGCCATATGACCTCCGTTTATTTAATGGTTAATATTAATTATCCTAAGTAAATTCTGGTACCTGATCCTGCAACATGCAACTGACTGGCTTCCGTTATGATTGCTTCTTTGCCACCATTCTCAACAAACTGGATGCAAGCTCTCACTTTTGGAGCCATTGACCCTTCGGTAAACTGACCTTCAGCAAGTAGCTTTTTAGCTTCGTTAACGGTGAGTTTTTCGAGTTTGATTTCGTTGGGTTTATTAAAGTTGATGCATACATTGGATACATCAGTGAGAACATAGAACTCATCTGCACCAATCTGTGTTGCCAAAAGTGCCGAAGCCAAATCCTTGTCTATTACTGCATCTATTCCTTCTAGTTTATTTGGCTCAACATAAAAGACGGGAATTCCACCGCCTCCAACTGAGACAACAATATTGCCGTCGCGTGCCAGCTTTTCAATCGATTTGCGATTGCCAATACGATAAGGTTTTGGAGAAGCAACTACTTTACGCCATCCTCTGCCTTTAGGATCTTCTGCAAATACGGTTTTGCCGTCTTTCTTTATTTCAGCAGCTTCTTCGGTCGTATAATATGGTCCAATGGGTTTGGTCGGGTTAGAGAAAGCGGGATCGTCTTTGTCTACCAAAACCTGGGTCACCAAAGTTATAATATCACGTTCCAGATTATTGGCTTCCAGTACATTTCTTAATTGCTGTTCGATGACATAACCAATAAACCCCTGACTGTATGCACCACAAATGTCTAAAGGCATTTCAGGAACACCATAATTTTTTGCGCCTGCTACGTTCTGTAGCAAAATATTTCCCACTTGTGGACCATTTCCATGGGTTACAACCAAATTATAATCATTTTTAATGAGGCCTAAAAGCTTGGTGCAAGTGTCGTATGCATTTGCTTCCTGTTCGCTAATGGTCCCTTTCTGGCCGGCGCGTAAAAGAGCATTTCCGCCAAAAGCCACTACTGCAAGTTTTTTCATATAAATCAAAAATTGTTTGTGACAAAACTATACAAATTATTTTTTAAAAAAAACATGTCAAATAATTATTGATTTTTTAAAGTCAGATAAAAAGAACTTTATTACTTTTGTCGTGAAAAATCAATCCGGCTTCGCCGGATGTGTAAAAAATCATTAACCCGAATTGTACAGATTGATTTATGAAGACACATTACAAAGATCTGATTGAACAAACGTTTGAGTTTCCGCAAGATGAGTTTTCTGTTGCCGAAAACGAACTTTCCTTTCATAATATTCCTCTGATGGATATTATCAAGCAGTATGGAACACCCTTAAAAATTACTTATTTGCCGAAAATAACCCAGCAAATTCAGAAAGCTAAAAGGTTGTTTAATGTAGCCATCGCGAAGACGGATTATAATGCTGATTATAATTATTGTTATTGTACTAAGAGTTCCTATTTTTCTTTCGTATTAGAAGAAGCATTGAAGAATGATATACATATTGAAACGTCTTCGGCCTTCGATTTTCCGATATTGGAAAGGTTATACGATAACGGCAAAATATCATCCGATAGTTATATTATCTGTAATGGATTCAAAAAACCTCTGTACTTACAGTATATATGCGAGTTTATTAATAGTGGATTTCACAATACTATCCCAATTCTTGACAACAAAAATGAACTGGAGTACTATGAGAAGAATGTGAAAGTAAAGTGTAAACTGGGAATCCGAATAGCTTCCGAAGAAGAGCCATCTTTTCAATTTTATACTTCAAGATTAGGATTTCGCTATAATGACATTATTGATTATTATAAGGAAAGAATCATGGACAACCCAAAAATGGAGTTGAAAATGCTTCATTTTTTCATAAATACAGGTATTAAAGATACTGCGTATTATTGGAGCGAGCTGAATAAAGCCGTTAATTTGTATTGCGATCTCAAAAAAATATGCCCCGAACTTGATTCATTGAATATCGGTGGAGGTTTTCCCATTAAGAATAGCCTGGTTTTTGATTACGATTACGAGTATATGGCTGAGGAGATTGTCTCACAAATTAAGCGTTCATGCGAACAAGCCGGTGTGCCTGAGCCAAATTTGTTTACAGAATTTGGTTCATTTACTGTGGCAGAAAGTGGTGCCGTTCTTTATTCCATTCTCGATCAGAAGAAACAAAACGACCGCGAATTATGGGATATGATCGATAGTTCATTTATGACTACCTTGCCTGATATATGGGCTATGAATCAACGTTTTATTCTCCTGGCTGTCAATAACTGGGATCAGTCCTACGAAAGAGTGTTTTTGGGGGGATTGACCTGTGATAGTCAGGATTATTACAGTGAGGAAGCGCATGTGAATGCTATTTTTCTGCCTAAATACGACAGCGAAAATGTGTTGTATATCGGGTTTTTCCATACCGGAGCCTATCAGGAATCCCTGGGTGGATTCGGAGGGATACAGCACTGTCTTACCCCTGCGCCAAAGCATATTATTATTACGATGGACGAAAATGGTGATTATGCCACGAAATTATTTGCAAAAGAACAAAGTGCAGTGTCGATGTTGAAGAATTTAGGTTACTAGACTGTAGAATAGTCGGTTAGTAAATTTATTCGTTTATTTGAGGATTTTTTTTGATAATAAAAGGTCAAATTGAAATTTATTTTTTATTTTTGACCGTTAAATCTGACTTTTACAGATTGAGGGACTATGAATAAATTATATTTGGTATTATTTTTTGCAGGATTATCCCTCTTCATATATTCCTGTGACAGTGTTGATAAACTCTTCAGCGATAAAATTGATGAGGGGTTTATCGAATATGATATTGAGTATTTGCAGGATGAACGTGAGAATCCACTCATTAGTTTATTGCCAACGACCATGGAGTTTAAGTTCAGAGATAATGCCTCCGTTCAAAAGATTGAAGGGTGGATGAGCATTTTTTCTATGTCAGGCATTGCCGATAGAAACAATGATAAATCATTCGCTATGCTTAAGATTATGAACGAAAAATATGTATATGAAACGACCATGTCAGGCCCTTCCTTTGGCTTTGATGAAATGACTGGTTTTCAAATCGTATATACCGACTGTACCGCTGTTATTGCAGGCTTGCCTTGTAAGAAAGCAGAAATTCGCTTTAATAATGATACCATTCCAGATTTCTCTATCTTTTATACAGATATGATTAAGTTGGACAATCCAAATATTCAAAATCCTTTTGGTGAGATTAAAGGTGTCCTGTTAGAGTACCAAATGTCCTTCCAGAAGATACCCTTACGACTTAAAGCAAAAAATGTATCTCAGGAAGATGTCCTTGACGAAGATTTTGAAATTCCTGCCGGCTACGAAAGTGTATCCCGCGAGAAGATGCAGGAAGTGATTAGTAACCTCATGTAAAATTAAACTCAAAAAAATGAAAAAAGCTCTGTTTTTAAGCCTTGCTGCCATTTGTATTTTTTCTTTATCAACTTTTGCTCAAAAGGGAAAAGCGAAGACATTTGAAGGTCAAATTAGTTATACCATTGAATATCTTACTGAACTCGATGCTGCTACCAAAGCTCAGGCTCCAACCGAAATTATCCAGTATTTTAAAGGGAATAAAATGCGCCTAGAGCAAATTACTGCTATGGGTAAAGTGGTTGTTATTTCTGATCAGGATACTAAAGAACAAGTTGTATTGATTGATATGATGGGTCAGAAATGGGCTATTAAAAGCACAAAAGAAGAAACCGAAAAGGCATTGTCTGAAACTCCCAAAGCAACTGTCACTGTCGGAACTGAAACAAAATCCATTGCAGGGTATACTTGTACCAAAGCCGAAGTAGTTACTGGCGAAAGCACAGAAACATTCTGGTATACCTCCGATCTTGGTCTCGAAAACCCTAACTGGAATATGCCATGGTCAGACATTAAAGGTCTTTTAATGGAATACACACAAACACAGGGTGAAATAAGCTCAAAAATTGTAGCTAAAGAAGTGAAAAAAGGAAAACAGAAAGATACTCAGTTTACGGTTCCTTCCGATTATCAACAAATGACATCACAAGAGTTTCAGAATATGTTTGGAGGTGGTGAATAAACCTGTGAACAAATAGAATTAAAAATCCTCTTATTTTAAGGGGATTTTTTTTATTTTGCAGCCTTATCAAATCTATGGCATGTCTAAAAAGAAAGAGTCAGAAAAATCGCAAAAAAAAGAAAAATCTGCATTTTCTTTTTTGAAAATTTTCAAGGATGAACGTTTCAGAGTCATTACCGGACTCGTTATTCTGGTCTTTGCTATCTATCTTGCTATTTCCTTTACATCCTATCTTTTCACTTGGAAATCTGATCAGAGTAAATTAACTATTCAGACTTCCGAACTCATTTCCGACTCAGATATCTCGGTCGATAACTGGACCGGAAAAACCGGAGCCATCATTTCTAATGCTTTTTTTTATAAATGGTTTGGTTTGCCATCGTTTATTTTGCTTTTTTTGATGATCATATATGGCTTTGCCCTCATGAAGATACGTTTTCTCCCTTTGCGCAAAACAACCATTTATCTCTTTTTTCTTACCGCCTGGTTATCTGTTCTACTTGGGTATTTAGCAGGGCCCTCTGATTTTTATCCCGGTGGTGCTTATGGATATTTTATCAGTAAATGGCTGAACTCTACCACAGGGAAACCCGGCACATTCTTTATTCTGGCTTTGTCTGGTTTTATTTTTGCCATTCTGGCCTTCCATCAGTTTTATGTCTGGGTTAAAGAATTGTTTAATCGCTCTGTAGGTGAAATAAAACAAAAAATTGAAAATCGTAAAATAACTCCTATTAATGAAGTTGCTAATGAAAACGCCGATGATGTATCAGACGAAATAGTAGCTGAAAAAGAAGAAGAGTTAATCATTCCTGCTGTGGATGATGAAGTGTGGGAAAGGAAACCCATTGCTGAAGCGCTGGAACTAACTCCTGAAGTTGAGGCGATTGCTAATGAAACTGTTGAAGAAGAACCCAACGAAACTGTAGGAATGGATGATGGTTCTGTCCCCATGACAGTTGAACGTTCTGAAGAGATCGCCACTACCCCCGTTTCTGTCGTTGCTTCAAATAACGCCGAAGATAATCTTGGAATTATTGATCCCAGAAGGGACTTGCCCAAGTACGAATTTCCGACACTTGACCTTCTTAAAGACCATGACTCAGAGAAAAACGAAGTGCAGGAAGATGAACTCATCGCCAATAAGAATAAAATTATTGAGACACTCGGACACTATGGAATTAATATCATTAAAATCAAAGCAACAATCGGACCCACCGTTACATTGTATGAAATTGTTCCGGCTCCTGGTGTTAAAATCTCTAAGATTAGAAATCTCGAAGATGATATCGCCCTGAGTCTGGCTGCTCTTGGTATTCGTATTATTGCTCCTATTCCAGGTAAAGGAACTATTGGCATTGAAGTTCCCAACAAAAATCCAGATACCGTCTCGATGAAAAGCATCCTTTCGTCTCCCAAATTTTTGGAGTCGAAGGCAGATTTGCCCATAGCGATTGGAAAAACTATACAAAACGAAGCTTATATTTTTGACCTTACTAAAGCACCCCATTTACTCATAGCCGGAGCAACCGGACAAGGTAAGAGTGTGGGACTTAACGCAATATTAGCCTGTTTGCTTTTCAGAAAGCATCCTTGCGAACTGAAACTCGTTCTTATCGATCCCAAGAAAGTTGAATTCCCACCATTCTCAGGAATAGAGAAACATTTCCTAGCCAAATTACCCGACGAAGAAGAGGCTATCATCACTAATACAAAGAAAGTTATTGCTACCCTCAAGTCTCTTACAGTTGAAATGGATTCACGTTACGATCTGCTTAAAAAGGCCGGAGTTAGAACGATAAAAGAGTATAACGAAAAATATCTCAAGCATCACCTGAATCCCGATAACGGGCATAAGTTCTTACCTTATATTGTAGTCGCCATCGACGAATTTGCCGATCTAATTCAAACAGCAGGACGTGAAGTAGAAGAGCCATTGGCGAGAATTGCTCAGTTAGCCAGAGCTATTGGTATGCACCTCATATTAACAACTCAAAGGCCTTCGACCAATGTAATTACTGGCTCAATAAAAGCTAATTTTCCGGCTCGTATTGCCTTTAGGGTTTTTTCCATGATCGACTCCAGAACCATTTTGGATCACCCGGGAGCTAACCAACTCATTGGTCGTGGCGACATGCTGCTGAATATGGGAAGCGATATGGTACGTCTTCAGTGTGCTTATATTGATACCGAAGAAGTCGAGCGTATAAGTTCGTTTATTGGCTCGCAAAAAGGCTTCCCCACTGCCTTTTATTTGCCCGAAGTGGCTGATGAAAGTAGCGAAGGTAGCTTAGCTGGTGCCGATATGGGAAAGAAAGATGAAATGTTTGAAGATGCCGCCCGTCTCATTGTTCAGCATCAGCAGGGAAGTACTTCTTTAATCCAACGGAAGTTCGCCATAGGATTCAACCGGGCCGGAAGAATCATGGATCAGCTCGAAGCTGCAGGCATTGTCGGTCCTCCCGAAGGAAGCAAACCCAGATCTGTCCTTTATAGCGATCTTTATGCTTTGGAACAATATTTGAACGGTCTTAATTCGTAAAATAATAATAGTATGAAAAGTATTTTCTCATTTTTGTTGCTTGTATTTTGTATTAATGCCTATGCACAGCAACCACAAGAGTACAAAGAAGTAGATCCTAAAGCCAAAGCCATACTTGATAAAGTATCTGCAAAAACAAAGGCTTATACATCCATTGAAGCTGAATTTGCGTTTATCCTTGAAAATAAACAGGAGAATATTAAAGATACGCAAAAGGGCAGAATCTGGATAAAAGGTAACAAGTATAAAGTGGATATGCAGAAAATAGTTTCTTTTTATGATGGGAAAACGTTAAATTCATATATGAAATCTGCGAACGAAGTAACTGTTACCGAGCCTGATCCTAATGACGATAATACATTAAATCCCGCTAAGATTTTTACAATTTACGAAAAAGGATATAAAATCAGATATATTGCTGAAAAATTCGAGGATTCTCGTCAATTGCAAGAAATTGATCTTTACCCTATCGATTTGAAAAAAGACTTTTCTCGAATTACACTTAGAATAGATAAAGCAAAAAGCGAGCTGTATTCTATGGTGCGTTATGGAAAAGATGGCAATACTTATACGATTAAATTAATTTCCATGAAATCAAACGAAGCATATACTGATGCATTGTTTGTATTTGATAAAACTAAATATCCCAAAGTGGAAGTGATCGACATGCGTGATTAATTGTATGCAGTCTTCTTTTCTTAATTTAGCTTTACTGCGTCAGAGTTGCCGGAAATACATTGATAGTAAAGTCGAGCAGGAGAAATTGGATGTAATATTGGAAGCTGCCAGACTTTCTCCTTCTGCATCCAATTCGCAACCGTGGACAATCGTCGTGGTAAATGATGAGGCGAAGTGTAAAATGGTTGCCGAATCAACTATCTCGGGAGGTATTCCTATCAATAAATTTGCTTTGCAGGCTCCTATGTTTCTGGTTATTGTAGTTGAAAAAGCCCGACCTATAACAAGACTCGCGGGTTGGATTAAAGGCAAGGACTTTGAATGGACTGATATGGGGATTATCGCAGAGCATATTTGCCTTCAGGCTGCGGAGTTAGACTTAGGATCTTGTATGATCGGGTGGTTTGATGAAAAGCGTGTGAAACAAGTGTTGAATGTGCCCTCAAACAAACGGGTCGGTTTAGTAATTGCCTTGGGTTATCCGCCAGATGATTATCACATCAGAAAAAAAATCAGGAAAAGTACCGACGAATTGGTCAGGTACAATACATATTCATCAATTAAGTGAGGTTGGCCTGAATTAGTGATTCGAAAGATTTTTTTACTAAAGGTAATTGTTCAAAGTTTGGCTTTGAAGATATTCTCTGAACTTAATTGTCATGTCGTAAGTAACATTGTTTAATATGCATTTATTAAACGGACATATTTGTTTGTCTAGTGGGCATTTGGTAGTTTCTAATTTGCCTTCAATGGCTTCGTAAACGTCTAGAAAGTTAATGTCTTTTGCTTTCTTCTTTAAGGTAAACCCACCATTGGGACCACGCTGTGACTCAAGAAACCCTTCCTTGACTAAACGTTGCATAATCTTTGCTACATGGTGTCGCGATGTATTGGTTGCGTCGGCAATGAACTGAACATTAACGAGTTTTTTTCCTTGCGCTACCAGTATGATACCATGTATACCAATGGAAGCGGCTTCTGAAAGAGAGATTATTCTAGACATTTTACAATGAACAAGTAATTTAATACGCAAATTTATAAATAAATGTGATTATCCTGTTTGATACTTATCATAACATTAATAAACTTTAATCTAAATTAACACAAAGTGACCGTTTCTTAGAAATAGCAAATGGTTTTTATTATCTCGAATTTTGAAATTATCTTTACGACATGGAATGGGTAAATATTGGTGTGATTGCTTTGGGGTTGTCTTTTGATTCTTTTGCCGTATCAGTAAGTTGCGGAATCTATGATAAGAAAATGCGCTTCCTTCAGGCGTTTCATATTGCATTTTGGCTGGCATTATTTCAAGGGGTCATGCCTTTACTTGGATGGTTGGCCGGATTACCCCTTCGTAGTCTTTTATCCGAAATAGATCATTGGATTGCTTTTGCTCTCCTTTGTCTTATTGGAGGAAAGATGATTTTCGAAGCGATAATTTCTAATGAAAGTAAGAAAATCAAACAACTCAGTCTCTGGGTCATTTGGGGCATGGCCCTGGCTACCAGTTTAGACGCTTTGGCTGTTGGTTTTAGCTTCGCTCTTACCGAAACACCTGTTGTAGTAGCTGCTTTGATAATTGCTTTTGTAACCGGTGTAGCTTCCATGATAGGAATGTTGTTTGGGAAAAACATAAAGGGGAATAAACTCAAATATATTGAGATGGCCGGGGGGATTATTCTTATCCTCATTGGCGCAAAAATCTTGTACGAACATATCTCTGTAAGCTAATCCATGAAACTCTTTCCAAAACACGAAAATTCACCTCGCGAAAAAATTGCATTCCGACTGCATCTAATATATTCGATACTCGAAGGTTTCTTACTCGGTGTTTTTGCCCTTAACGAGTTTATCTTTATTAAGAGTATGAATAGGAGTTCGTTTGAACTTGGACTTCTTTTTCAGTTTTCTCTCCTTGTATTTTTATTTTTATTTTTTATTAATGAGTTCATCAAAAGAATAAAAGATAAGCCAAAACTTATTTTCATTACCGGATTGGTTACCAGAGCACCTCTTTTTCTATTTTTTTTCTTTCCCGGAGATTCCGAAATATACAGGGGTGATGGTTTGTATCATGTTTGGTTTCTGGCAATATTTTTTGTCTATTATATGGGTAATCCCATCATTTTTCCCCATATCAATTATTTTCTGAGAAATAGTTACCGCAACGAAAATTTTGGTTTTTTATATAGTTATTCTACCTCCGTAAACAAGCTGGTAATGTTGGTCGTCACTTTTGGTTATGGGATATGGCTCGATTATGATCCCTTTGCGTTTCGATTTGTATTGCCCATGACATCCGTAACTGGTATTGTTTCGGCTTGGTTTCTTTCGAAAATTCCTTATAGGGCTGTTCCTGGCAAAAAGCCAATTACTATGGGTTTGTATAGGAGTATCAGAACTTCGGCAGTTAACATGGTCAAAGTCCTGCGCAATAACAGGCCATTTTTGATGTTTCAGATTGCATTTATGTTTTACGGTTATGCCTTCATGGCTTCAACTCCGGTCGTTACTATTTTTTACAAAGATGTACTTGATTTGAATTATATGTCCGTTGCATTTTACAGGAACGCTTATAATATTGTCGCCATTGTTTTATTGCCTTTTGCAGGAAGGTTTCTGGATAGAGTAGGAGCGGGACGTTTTGGTATCGTTACATTTTTGTCGTTGGCATTTTACTTTGTCTTTGTTACATTAACACAGTATTTCCCAGCTCATTTTGAAGCCTGGGGTATTTCTTTTTTCTGGTCTATGCTTATTGCGACTACGTTTCACGGTGCTTTTGCGGCTACCATGGCATTGCTCTGGAATATTGGTTCGGCTTATTTTTGCAGCAAAGAAGATTCTGGCGAATATCAGAATGTACATCTTTTCCTCACCGGCTTTAGGGCAATATATTCAACCGTGATTGGTATTTATGTTTTCGAACTGATAGGTTATACGGCCAACTTTCTGGTTTCGATTGGCAGTCTAGGTGTCGGTGTTGTTATCCTTTACCTGAGTTTTAAACGAAAGAAATAAGGAGCATACTTTTGTTTCGTACCTGATGGCACGAGTTGGAATGGCTTTTTATTTTATAAATATTTCGCCCCTAACGGGACTTCAAATGCAAAAGCAAAATTCCCAAGATTGTCCAGTCATGGACGACATATTGGTTTAGGTTTTAATGTAGTATTCCCGTGCCGTTAAGAACGGAACAATATTTTATTCCCACTCGATTGTAGCGGGCGGTTTGCTGCTGATATCGTACACAACACGGTTGATACCTCTTACCTGATTGATGATCTTGTTGGAAACCGAAGCTAGAAATTCGTAAGGCAGATGGACAAAATCGGCGGTCATTCCATCGGTAGAGTGAACTGCGCGCAAAGCTATAACCTGTTCGTAGGTTCTTTCGTCGCCCATAACGCCCACTGAGTGAATAGGAAGAAGTATTGCGCCTGCTTGCCATATTTCGCCATACAGGCCCGATTCTTTGAGAGCATTGATGAAAATATAATCGGCATCCTGCAACAGTTTTACTTTCTGTGGAGTGATGTCGCCCAGTATGCGGATTCCTAGACCTGGTCCCGGGAAAGGGTGTCGGTTTAGAATGACGGGTGGGATCTGTAACTCATTACCTACCCGGCGGACCTCGTCTTTAAAAAGCAGACGGAGCGGCTCAATGATTCTCAGGTTCATTTTTTCGGGTAAGCCACCCACGTTATGGTGCGATTTAATAGTTGCGGATGGACCATTGACAGAAATTGATTCTATCACATCAGGGTAAATTGTTCCCTGTGCCAGCCAGCGGGCACCTTCAATTTTTTGAGCTTCCTGATCGAAGACTTCGATAAAGACACGTCCAATGGCTTTACGTTTTGCCTCTGGTTCGCTAATGCCTTCAAGTGCCTGATAAAACTGTGCAGAAGCATCCACCCCGATGACATTTAAATCGAGTTTTTTGTAGGTCTCCAGAACTTCTTCGAATTCGTTTTTGCGCAAAAGTCCATTATTGACAAAGATACATGTCAGGTTTTTACCAATGGCTTTATGGATCAATACTGCGGCTACAGACGAATCAACTCCACCTGATAAACCGAGTATCACTTTGTCGTTGCCAGTAGTGTTCTTGATTTCTTCTAATGTCGTACCTATAAACGAAGCCGGAGTCCAATCCTGACGACATTCACAGATATTAACTACAAAATTCTTAAGCAGTA
>PHDH01000098.1 GCA_002840935.1 Bacteroidetes bacterium HGW-Bacteroidetes-21
AAAAACGATGCGGGTCATGGTTGTGCTGTCCTGATGGAGGTCGAAACCGGCGAAATAAAAGCCATTGCTAATCTCACACGCAACGAACAAGGCATATATACCGAAAGCCTTAACTATGCTGTTAGTGCGGCCACAGAACCTGGCTCGACATTCAAACTCATTTCTATGATGGTAGCCATGGAAGACGGCTACATTACCAATCTAAACGACACTATAAATACAGGAAATGGAGAAATTACTTTCTATAAAAAAACATTAAAAGACAGTCATACTGGAGGATATGGCCGCATTTCTATACAAGAAGTATTTGAAAAATCATCCAACGTTGGTGTTTCTAAATTAATCTGGAAATATTATAAAGAACAACCCACCAAGTTTGTCAACCGCATTTACAAAATGAGAGTCAACCAAAAGTTAGGTATTGAAATAAAAGGAGAAGGCATTCCTAAAATTAAAGACCCCAGCGATACAACCTGGTCGGGAATCACTTTACCCTGGATGTCGATTGGATATGAAGTACAATTAACTCCCCTACAAATTCTGACCTTTTATAATGCTGTTGCAAATAATGGAGTTATGGTCAAACCCCAGTTTGTTAAAGAAATAAGATATCATGGAGAATTAATAAAAGCATTTCCAACCGAAATATTAAACCCCTCAATCTGTACTAAATCTACTTTAGAAATGGCTCAGAAAATGCTCATTGGAGTAGTTGAAAATGGAACAGCGCATAATCTAAAGAACCCAAATTACAAAATTGCAGGCAAAACAGGAACGGCTCAAATAGCTCTTAACAACGCAGGTTATTCTAATTCAGAAGGAAAAAAGATTTATCAGGCCTCTTTCGTAGGTTATTTCCCCGCAGACAAGCCAAAATATAGTTGTATTGTAGTGATCAGCTCTCCATCCAAAAGTGTTTATTATGGCAATCTGGTAGCAGGACCCGTATTTAAGGAAATTGCTGACAAAGTTTTCGCTACCAGTCTGAGCATACAACCCGCCCTTGCAGAAACACAAAAGCTCCCTGTTCCCAGTTGTAAAAACGGCAACTTGAATGACATCAGAAATATTTGTAAAGAGATTAATCTTTCATTCAATAACGACGATGTAAACAGCGACTGGGTTGTTGTGATGCCCGACACGACGACAGTTCGGTTAAAAAATAGAATTATTCACACAGGGCAGGTTCCTAATGTAATTGGCATGGGACTTAAAGACGCTGTTTATGTGCTGGAAAATTCAGGACTTAGGGTGAAAGTTTCCGGAAAAGGGAGTGTTATAAAACAATCTATGGAGCCGGGCGAAAAAATAATGGGTAATAACTTAATATCAATTCAACTGGGATGATTTCAAAAACAGTGAAAGAATTAACTGCAGAATTGCAGGTTGTCGAAATGGTTGGTGATCCGATGATTAAAATCACTTCTATTTGCTTTGATTCGAGAAAAGTATGCAAAGGAAGTCTTTTTGTCGCGGTTAAAGGCACCCTTTCCGATGGTCATCATTACATTTCTACAGCAGTAGACTCTTCTGTTTCTGCTATTGTCTGCGAACAGTTGCCAGGCACATTTGACGATAGAGTAACCTATGTAAAAGTCGCCGATTCTGCAATCGCATTGGCTCAGATTGCTTCTGCTTTTTATGATCATCCTTCGGAAGGATTACAAATTGTTGGCGTTACAGGTACCAACGGAAAAACTACAATTGCCACTCTTTTATACAGGCTTTTCAGATATGCAGGTTTCAAAGTAGGATTATTATCCACCGTCAGAAACTATGTCGATTCTAAAATGTTCGAAAGCACGCATACAACACCTGATCCGGTTCAGCTTCAGAAACTCTTGTATAAAATGCGTGAAAATGGCTGCAAATATTGTTTCATGGAAGTCAGTTCGCATTCCATAGTACAAAAACGTATCGACAGCATTTTATTTAAAGGAGGCGTTTTTACAAATCTCACGCACGACCATCTGGATTACCACAAGACTTTGGAAAGTTATAAAGAAGCAAAAAAAGCCTTTTTCGACGGATTACTTCCCGACGCCTTTGCCATTACCTGCAATGATGATCCCAGCGGCAAAGACATGGTGAAAGATACGAAGGCGAAAGTATATACCTACGGCATACATTCTCCCTCAGACTTCAAAGGACGTATTATTGAAAGCCATATCGACAGCACCCTGATAAACATCAATGGCAAAGAAATCTGGTCGAAGCTGATTGGCGAATTTAATGCAAAAAACTTTCTGGCTGTTTATGCAGTAGCCATTTCATTAGGACTTCCTGAGGAAAAAGTTCTGACGCTGATGAGCGAACTAGCTACAGTAGACGGGCGTTTCGAGAATTACACCTCAAAAACAGGTATCACCGCCATTATTGATTATGCCCATACGCCGGATGCTCTTTACAATGTGCTTACTGCCATCAACTCATTCCACGAGAAAAATCGTGTATTTACAGTCGTAGGTGCTGGTGGAAACCGAGACAAAACCAAGCGTCCCGAAATGGCGAAAGTATCAGCCAGCCTTTCAAATCGCCTGATACTAACTTCTGATAATCCCCGCAACGAAAATCCCGAAGACATTCTGGAAGATATGCGCAAAGGACTCGACGATGAGGGTCAATTAAAAACTTTGGTAATCAGTGATAGAAAAGAAGCTATTCGAACAGCAGTTATGATGGCCGAAAAGGGAGACATTATTCTTGTAGCAGGAAAAGGTCACGAAAACTATCAGGAAATAAAAGGAATCAAATATCATTTCGACGACAGGGAACTAATCAAAGAATTTTTAAACATTAAATAATATGTTGTACTATTTATTTACATATCTCAATAAGTTTGACGTTCCCGGTGCAGGAATGTTCAATTACATTTCATTCAGAGCTGCTTTGGCTATCATTACATCTCTGATAATCTCACTGTTTATAGGTAAACGTATCATCAATTTTTTACATAAAAAACAGGTAGGCGAAACCATACGTGATCTTGGTCTGGAAGGACAGATGCAGAAAAAGGGAACCCCTACCATGGGAGGATTAATCATACTTGCATCTTTAATTATCCCTGTTTTACTTTTTGCCCGCATCGACAATATCTATATCATTCTTTTACTTATAACTACTGTTTGGTTAGGCCTCATGGGATTCATTGACGATTATATTAAGGTATTCAAACACGATAAAAAAGGACTCAAGGGAAAATTTAAAATTCTGGGACAGGTAAGCCTTGGCGTTATTGTAGGCATTTCAATTTATACCAGTAATGACATTGTGATTCGTGACAAAATTGGTGGTCAAAAAGATAGCAATATTACAGTAGACCAAAAAGCCGCTGATCAAACTTTTGAATCCCATAGTATTTTCTTGTCAGAAGATACCAAATCCACCAAAACAACTTTGCCTTTTGTAAAAAACAATGAGTTTGACTACGAATACCTAATATGGTTTTTACCCGAAGCTATGCGTAAACAATGGGTATGGCTGGTTTACATATTAGCAGTAGTATTTATTATAACTGCCGTTTCCAACGGCGCCAATCTCACAGACGGGATGGATGGTCTCGCAACTGGCGTCTCTTCCATCATCGTTTCAACGCTTGCCGTCTTTGCCTATGTTTCAGGTAACATCATTTTCGCCGACTATTTGAACATTATGTATATACCGTACTCTGGCGAGACGGTAGTTTTTGCCAGTGCATTTATAGGCGCCACAGTTGGATTTCTCTGGTACAACTCATATCCGGCACAGGTATTTATGGGCGACACGGGTAGTCTTGCAATTGGAGGAATTATTGCCGTATTCGCCATTCTTATTCGCAAAGAAATTCTATTACCTATACTCTGTGGAATTTTCTTCGTCGAAAGCCTGTCGGTCATGCTTCAGGTTGCCTATTTTAAAAGAACGAAGAAAAAATATGGTGAAGGACGTCGGATATTCCTTATGTCTCCCTTACACCATCATTATCAGAAAAAAGGATATCCCGAAACCAAGATCGTAACACGCTTCTGGATTGTCGCCATCATGCTTGCCGTATTAACCATTGTAACTCTAAAAGTCAGGTAAATGAGACAAAAGATCGTCATACTCGGTGCAGGCGAAAGCGGGACAGGAGCAGCCATTCTGGCTTCTGTTCAGGGGCATGACGTATTCCTGTCAGACGCAGGTAGCATTAAAGATAAATACAAAAAAGCTTTTGTAGAATATAATATTTCTTTCGAAGAAGGAAGCCACGATACAGATAGAATTTTTGGTGCCGATCTTATCATTAAAAGTCCCGGTATTCCCGAAAAAGCACCCATCGTAAAAGATATTCGCCAAAAAGGTATTCCTGTAATTTCGGAAATTGAATTCGGCTATCGCTATACACAGGCAAAAATCATTGCCATTACAGGAAGTAATGGTAAGACGACTACCACCATGCTCACTTATCACATTCTAAAAAATGCGGGTTTGAATGTAGGGCTTGCCGGAAATGTCGGTAAAAGTTTCGCATGGCAGGTAGCTACCGAGAACTTCGATTATTATGTCATTGAACTTTCGAGTTTTCAGTTGGACGACATCGTTGAGTTCAGACCATACATTTCCATGCTTTTAAATATTACTCCGGATCATCTGGATCGCTACGAATACAAATTCGAGAATTATATCCGCAGCAAATTCAGAATTGCACTCAACCAGAAAGATAACGATGTGATGATTTTCGGATCCGACGACAAAGTGATCATGGAATATTTGAATGAACTAGCTCCACCCTGCATACTTGTTCCTTTTAGTCATGATCAGGAACAGACAATTGGTGGCTATATCAATGAAAAAGAACTAACAATTAACATAAACAACAACAGTTTTATTATGAACATCAACGAATTAGCACTTCAGGGGAGGCATAACAGGTACAACTCTCTGGCTGCAGGAATTGCAGCAAATGTACTTGACATCCGTAAAGACATAATTCGCGAATCTCTGATGAGTTTCGTTTCTGTCGAACACCGGATGGAAAAAGTAATTAAAGTTCATGGCATTGAATTTATCAACGATTCCAAAGCCACGAATGTAAATTCAACCTGGTATGCCTTAGAAAGTATGAGTCGTCCCATTATTTGGATTGCTGGCGGAGTAGACAAGGGAAACGACTATTCGGAACTTGATGCTTTGGTGAAAGAAAAAGTAAAAGGAATGGTTTTTCTGGGCACCGACAATTCGAAATTACTTTCAAGTTTTGCTTCATTCGAAAAACCCAAGAGTGAAGCCAGAAGCATGAAAGAAGCAGTAAAAATGGCTTATAAAATGGCCAAACCGGGCGATGTTATTCTTCTTTCACCCGCTTGTGCCAGTTTCGATCTTTTTGAAAATTACGAAGACAGAGGCATACAATTTAAAAAAGCAATCAGGGATTTGTAGACTATGAAAAGCATCCTGTCAAAATATTTTAAAGGCGATGTTGTAATCTGGGGATTGATACTCCTTCTCTCGGTGTATTCTATTCTGGCTGTGTACAGTTCTACTGGCACGCTGGCATTTAAAACACAGGATGGGGATACTTTCTTTTTTCTCTTCAGACATACCGGACTTCTCCTGACAGGTGTTGCCATTATATTTTTTACCCATTTAATTCCATTTCAGTATTTTTCCAGACTTTCACAGTTGTTGTTGTTTATCAGTATTCCGCTGCTCGCATGGACATTATTTCAGGGTACCAGTCTTAACGAAGCCTCTCGCTGGCTTACTTTGCCAGTTAAAGGCTTATCCTTTCAAACCTCCGACCTTGCAAAAATTGCACTCATCATGTTTATTGCCCGATTTCTTGCTCAGAATCAAGATAATGTACATGATTTTAATAAGGGATTCCGCAATATCATGATATGGATTATTGTCGTTTGCGGCTTAATCCTTCCGGCAAATTTCAGTACAGCCGCCATTTTATTTGCAACTTCCATGTTTATTCTTTTCATCGGACGCATTAGTTTCAAATACTTACTAAGTGTCTTTCTGATTGGAGTCACCGGCGTGACAATTTTCATTGTCATTATGCTAAATTTACCTGAAGACAAACAAGGTCGAATAGGGACATGGAAAAATCGCATTGAGAGCTTTTCGCAAGATAACGACGAAGATAATTTTCAAGTAACGCAAGCAAAAATTGCTATTGCAACCGGGGGCTTCATTGGAAAAGGTCCGGGCAACAGTACCCAACGTAACTTTCTGCCGCATCCATACTCTGATTTCATTTTCGCCATCATTATTGAGGAATATGGTCTAATAGGCGGATTCTTTTTACTATTTATTTATTTAACAATATTCTACCGGGCAGGAATGATTGCCCGGAAAATCGACTCCGCTTTCGGGGTCTTTGTAACCATAGGACTGGCATTTAGTCTTGTTTTTCAGGCATTGATCAACATGGCTGTGGCAGTCAACCTTCTACCTGTAACCGGGCAGACTTTACCGTTGGTAAGTATGGGGGGAACTTCCCTGCTTTTCACGGGAGCTGCTTTGGGTATAATACTAAGTGTTAGCCGTAATGTAAAAATCCCATTAAGCGATGAAAAAGCCTGATTTAAGAGTCATTATCAGTGGTGGTGGAACAGGGGGACATGTATTTCCCGCCATTTCTATAGCCAATGAATTAAAAGAAACAATGCCCATGTGCGAAATTCTCTTCGTTGGTGCAGAAGGCAAAATGGAAATGGAAAAAGTCCCAGCCGCAGGGTATAAAATTATTGGATTGCCAGTCAGAGGATTTCAAAGAAAACTGAGCACAAAAAACATTTCCTTTTTCTATAAACTTATAGTTAGCATAATGCGTGCAAGAAAAATTATTGCAGAATTCAAACCAGATATTGTTATCGGAGTAGGTGGATTTGCATCTGGGCCAGTACTTCGTGTTGCAACACGCAAAAAAATTCCGACTCTAATTCAGGAACAGAACTCCTATGCCGGTGTTACGAATAAAATATTGTCTTCACGTGTTAATGTAATTTGTGTGGCATACGAGGAGATGGAAAAATTCTTTCCCAAAGAAAAAATTGTTTATACAGGCAATCCCGTAAGAAAAGACTTGTTAAACGTTGAGAAAAAAAGGGAAGAAGGACTCATACATTTTAATTTTCGTGGAAACCGCAAAGTTCTTCTGGTACTAGGAGGAAGTCTTGGTTCACGTACACTAAACAGAAGTATTCAAGCCAACCTCGACAAACTTATCGAAAATAAAATTCAGGTTATCTGGCAAACAGGTAAAGACTACTATCCTTTAGCTAAAGAAATTGTTTCTAAGTACAACAGCGAAGATATTCAGGTCTACGATTTTATAAACAGAATGGATTTGGTATACGCTATTGCCGATGTGATTATATCGCGTGCAGGTGCCAGCACCGTGTCGGAACTTTGTCTGGTGAAAAAGCCTGCGATACTTGTTCCGTCCCCCAATGTAGCCGAAGATCATCAGACCAAAAACGCTATGGCTTTAGTAAACAATAACGCGGCAATGATGATAGAAGATAAAGAGGCTGTGGAAAAACTGGTAGATGAAACTATAATACTTTTAAGCGATTCCTTCCGAATGAATGTTTATCATGAGAATATTTCCAAAATGGGCGTTCCTGATTCGGCCAAAAGAATAGTAGACGAAATTATTAAAATTATTGACTAAGATGAATAGAACTGCACAACCCGTATTTGTTTACCTTGTCGGTACCGGTGGCATAGGCATGAGTGCCCTTGCCCGTTGGTATATGCAAGCGGGCATTCGGGTGGCAGGCTATGACAAAACCCCAGGAGCTGTAACAAAATCGTTGGAAGCAGATGGCATGCCAGTGATTTACGAAGATCGTGTTAACGCTATTCCGTCAGACTTCCTTTTACCTGAAAACAAGGAAAAGATGTGGGTCGTTTTCACTCCCGCAGTTCCAACGGATCTGAGCATACTAGAGTTTTTCAGATCCAACGGATATCAGATTAAAAAAAGAGCTGAAGTACTAGGACAAATTTCTACTTTGCACAAAACATTCGCTATTGCCGGTACACATGGCAAAACAACGACATCAGCAGCGCTAACACATATTTTGAAACACTGTGGAAACGATTGCACCGCTTTTGTAGGTGGCATCACAAAAAACTATGAGACGAATTTTCTTTTTGGCAATTCAGGTACCATGGTTGCGGAAGCCGACGAATTCGACAAATCATTCTTAAAACTCAGTCCTGCTGGCGCTGTTATCACTTCGGTAGAGGCCGATCATCTGGATATTTATGGCAGTGGTAAAGAACTTGAAAAGTCGTTTATTGAATTTGCTTCCATCGTAAAACATGATGGACCTCTCGTTGTAAATAGCAAATATGCACACATTTTTAAAAGCTTACCCCATTCCATACTGACATATAGCAGTCACGAAAAATCCGATTTTTTTGCTTCTGACATTCAAGCTAGTAATGAAGGTATTGATTTCAACTTCAATTTTAGGAAGGGCGAAAAAATTGCAACGCACTTACCTGTTTTCGGAATTCACAATATTGAAAACGCCATTGCTGCGGGTGCTCTGGCTTATGAGTCGGGTATTGCTCCCAAAGACATATGTAATGCACTTGAAACATTTACTGGTGTAGTACGTCGTTTCGATGTCAGATACAAGAATAATGGGCAAGTGCTGATTGACGACTACGCTCACCATCCCGATGAATTAAATGCCTTGGCAAATTCTGTCAAGCTTCACTTTCCAACTAAAAAAGCTACCATTATTTTTCAGCCTCACCTCTATACCCGCACCCGCGATTTTGCCAATGGATTCAGCTCCGCGCTTTCTCGCTTCGATCAGGTCTGCTTGCTGGACATATACCCTGCTCGCGAGCTTCCTATCCCCGGCATCACCAGCACTATGTTGCTAAAAAATATTACATCACCTGTTAAAGCATTATGTGAACGCCATGAGGTCTCCGGGTTTCTCTCAGATAACCCTTCGGATATTATCATTACAGCTGGAGCAGGCGACATTGAAACCTTAGTTCCTGAACTGATTCACTGGTTAAAAGAAAAGCATGAAAAAATCAGTTAAAATAAAAATATTACACATCCTTTCGTGGACAATGCTGGCCGCTTTTCTGGCAGTCACCATGGGCTTTGTCAAAGGCAACCGTGACAATGTAACTTGCACATCCATCCTGGTAAACATCAGTTCCGAAAACCAATTCATTGACGAAACAGAAGTAAAAACCATACTTGAAAAAGATGGATTATTTATACCTGGCATATTGTACGACAGCCTTCACTTAAATGAAATTGAAAATACTTTATTAAAACACAATCAGGTAAAGTCTGTCGAAACATTTGTAACGCTGGATGGACGGCTCATTATTTCAATCACACAGCGTAAACCCATTTTGCGAATTTTTAATGAGGCAGGAAACAGTTACTATATTGATGAAGATGGTCGACTTATGTTTACTTCGCCTTCTTACACGCCTCGTGTTCTCGTAGCCAACGGAAATATCATGGAGTCGTACAAACCATATTACTCTTGCATTCCAGAGAGCAACGACTTTAGCGACATAAAAAAAATGCAATTATACGAACTGTATTTATTGGCGGAAAAAATCGAAAAAGATTCTTTCATGTATGCTTTAACAGATCAAATTCACGTTACTCAAAGAGGTGAAATTGAAATTATTCCAAAAATATCTGATTGGAATATAATTCTTGGAGACATTTCAGATCTCGATAATAAATTTGCCAATCTCCGGACATTCCTCAATTATATACCTTATCCGGATGGATGGGAAAAATACAACACCATAAAACTCCAGTTTAAGAATCAAATTGTATGTACTAAAAAAGTTAATATATGAGCAACAGTCAGAAAATCATTTCGGCCATAGACATTGGCACGACAAAAATCATTGCCTTAACAGGTTGCGTCGAAGAAAACGGTAAATTCCGCCTGCTCGGCATGGGTCGTAGTGTTTCATCAGGCATACGACGTGGAAATATTCAGAATATCAACCAGGCTTCAGAAAGCATAAAATCAGCGGTTGAGAAAGCCGAAGCCATGTCGGGTCATAAAATGAAACGAGTAGTGGTGGGCATTGCCGGACAAAACATCCGTAGCATGGTAAATTCGGGCTATATCAACCGTTCGACTTGTGATGAGCAGATATCTCAGGAAGAAGTCGACCGCCTGATTTCCGATCAATTCAACATTGCTATTGAGCCCGGCGAACAGATTATTCACGTCATTCCAAAAAGTTATAAAATCGACGACGAATCAGGAATCATCAACCCTGTTGGCTCAGTTGGACGGAAACTGGAAGGAACATTTAATATTGTCATAGGACGTGCCAATGAAATCGGATACATTAAAAAATGTGTTCAGATGCTCAATCTGGAGCTGCTCGAAATTTATCTGGAGCCCATTGCTTCTTCCCGTTCGGTTCTCACCAACGACGAAATGGAAGCTGGCGTAGCCATGGTAGACATCGGCGGTGGCACATCCGATCTGGCTATTTACCACAAAAACAGTCTTTGCCATACTGCGGTTATTCCTTTTGGTGGAAATGTAATCACCTCTGACTTAACCGAAGAGCTAAAAATTGTAGAAAGAGTGGCCGAAGATCTTAAAAGAAAATACGGATCATGCCTTCCCGAAGCTTGTGATAATACGATTATCTCTGTCCCTGGCATCAGCGGAAGAGAACCCCGTCATATTGAAATGCGTATTCTGGCCGAAATCATTAAAGCGCGCATGGAAGAAATTATCGGCAGTCTGGAGTTCCAGATCGTCAACTCAGGTTATGCCCAGCGTTTGGGAGCAGGCATTGTAATCACAGGTGGTGGAGCTATGCTCAGCAATGTACTTCAGCTATTTTCGTTCAAAACCGGATTCGACAACCGTATAGGTTATCCTATCGAGCATATTATCAGTGATTGTGCCGATCAGGTCAATGGTCCTGATTATGCCACTTCGGTAGGACTTATGCTTCTGGCATACGACTTTGGAAAATTCGATGATGCAGAAGAGGAAGAAATGCCCGTAGCAGAAGAAGAGGAAATCGTTGTAGAAAGACAAATGCCAGAGGAAGAAGAAAGAGAAAAAGAAAAGCCATCGAAAAGACCAGGCATTTTTGATAAGATAAAAGATTCGTTCTCAAGCATTATTAACGATAAAGACACGAAATTCAACTAAAAACAAAATCATATGGAAGATCAGGAATTATTAAACTTTGCTTTGCAAAGAACCATTCCTTCAATCATTAAAGTGGTAGGAATTGGTGGTGGTGGCAGCAATGCTGTCAACTACATGTTTTCCCAGGGCATTCAGGATGTCGAATTTATAGTTTGCAATACAGATCATCAGGCATTGGGAAAAAGCCCTGTTCCGGTCAAGATTCAAATGGGCATCACCCTTACCGAAGGTCTTGGTGCCGGAAACGAACCCGAACAAGGCAAGCAGGCAGCTATTGAAAGTCTGGAAGAAATTACCTCTGTCCTTTCTCAAAACACTAAAATGGTCTTCCTTACGGTAGGTTTAGGTGGTGGCACTGGAACAGGAGCTGCTCCGGTGATAGCAAAAGCTGCAAGAGAACTCGATTTGCTGACAGTAGCTATTGTAACTATTCCTTTTCGCTACGAAGGCAAAAAACGTCTCGATCAGGCAATGGAAGGATTACAGCAACTAAAAGAATATGTTGATTCACTACTTGTCATCGACAACGAAAAAATTCGTGAGATATACGGAAACCTCCCGGTTAGCGACGCTTTTGCAAAAGCGGATGACGTATTAAATGTGGCTGCTAAAGGAATAGCCGAAATCATAACTGTTCCCGGACATATCAACGTTGACTTTGCCGATGTGAAAACCGTCATGTCGAAAAGCGGTGTGTCGCTCATGGGTATGGGCACTTCGCAAGGTGAAGAGCGTGCCATCAACGCAGTAAAAGAAGCGTTGACCTGCCCGCTGCTCAACAACAACGATATTCGCGGTGCACGCAACCTCCTGCTCAACATTGGCTCGGGCAAAGACAAAGAAGCAACAATGGACGAAGTAGCTCAGATTATCGACTTTGTTCAGGAAGCTGCCGGACAGAACGCCGATGTTATTTTTGGCATCCGTAGCGACGACAGAGAAGACGATTCGCTAACGGTAACACTCATTGCCACTGGATTTAACGAAAGGAATCTTCCTGAAATGAATCTTTACGCTTCAAAGAAAAAACAAGTACAGACAGTCAATACACCTCCACGCGTTGTGACTCTGGAAGACAATACCATTCAAGGTGTTCGCCAAACAACTTTGTTTGAAGACGAGACAGAAGAACAAGCCGATGACAATGGTATCCGCATCCTGACAGATCCAACCAATTCGGATAAAATTGATGAAATGTACGCGATCCCCGCTTACAGAAAAAAACAAAATCAGACAGGTCCACCACCCATCACCGACCAGAATATATCTAAATACACAGTATCCGGTAAGGGTAAAGATTTAAACATAAGAGACAACAACCCATACTTGTACGACAACGTTGATTAACAGACGATTATCAGGGGAGGCTGGTAAAGACGGAAAGCACAGTAGCCATCAGGCGCTGTGCTTTTTAATTTAAAATACGCCAAAAGATCGGGCTGCAGAAAACAATATTACAATAATTAACACCCACTGTAAAAACTTTGCACCCCACGACACCGCCATATAAGAAGCAATAATACCACCCAAAAGATTACCTATGGAGGAAATTAATCCAAGAGAATAATTCACCTGTCCATTCAACATAAAAACAGCCAGTGCAAAGGGACTATAAGCAAACACGATGAAAACTTTAAGCGCATTGGCATGCAGAAGATCATAACCGGAAATCAACACCAAAGCAGCTAACAAAAGTATACCAACACCAATGTGTATAAAACCTCCGTATATGCCAATGAAAAAGTATACAATCACTTCTTTAAGTGAAATTCTATCTGAAACAATCCCTTGTTTTCCCTTCAACCACTTATTGGGCTTGTAGAAAATAAAGACCAGCATAACCAACATCAGACCTGCAATGGTATAATGAAGTATCACCTCGTTCATCGAGGCAGCAATCTGAGCCCCACCCAACGACCCCAACACCACAGGCAAACTAAGTAGTACCCCCTTTCGCACATTCAGTATTTTCTTTTTAAAAAAGATAAATGAAGATGAAAGAGTTTGCATCACAACACCTAAACGAGGTGTTCCATTGGCGG
>PHDH01000099.1 GCA_002840935.1 Bacteroidetes bacterium HGW-Bacteroidetes-21
TTTTTCTTCCCAAAGATATTGTTTCGGGTGATTTCTATTGGGCAACCCGCCATAAAGACAATCTGATTTTCTGTGTTGCCGATTGCACAGGACATGGCGTTCCAGGCGCATTTATGTCGATGCTTGGCATTTCACTGTTAAATGAAATTATTAGCAAAGAAGCATACGCTAACGTTAGTGACATCTTAAACTTACTACGTATCAACATCATCTCATCTCTGAAACAAGAGATGATAACCGCCAAAGATAAACCCTCAATAATAAAAAAATCGCTCAATAAAGACGGGATGGACATTTCCATGTGTATACTGAACAAAAAAACAATGGAGCTACAATATGCAGGAGCAAATAATCCACTGTATATCATAAAGGCTAAGGCAGACCACTCGACCTTAATAGAACTGAAGGGGGATTTATCCACCGAAAGTTCTACGCTAGTAGAACTGAAGGGGGACAAAATGCCAATATCCGTTCATGAGCGCATGGACTCATTTTCTATGCAAACAATTTCTCTGCAAAAAGGCGACTGTATATATCTTTTCAGTGATGGATATGCCGATCAATTTGGTGGCAAAATGGGAAAGAAATTAATGTATAAGACCTTTAAAGAAATGTTGACCGAAATTAGCCATCATCCAGTGAACATCCAACGTAAGGAAGTCGAAAAGTATTTCAGGCATTGGAAAGGCGATCATTCGCAAGTAGACGATGTTCTGGTAATGGGAATAAAAATATTGTAAAATGAAAAATCAAAACAAAATTCGACTATTCTGTCTAACGCTTTTGCTTTTAGGAAGCAATATAAATGACATTAAATGTCAACAAGATATATTTAATAATGTTATTCTGGAGAAAAATTCAAGTGAAGAAGGCTTATATATTGTGTTAGATTCGGCCAAACAACTTGAGTTCGACGATCCTGCCCATGCCGAAAAATTTACAAAAAAGGTTATACAGCTTTCACAAAAGCACAAATATCTCTTAATAGAAGCCGATGCCTATACTTATATGGGGCTACTTAATGAAGACATGGCCGATTTTGAAAAAGCTACCCAATATTTTAACATGGCTCTAAAAATATTTGAATCTGAGAACAATAAAAAGGGGATCGCCAGTATTTATAATAATCTGGGAAGTATGTTTGATTATAAGGGAGTTTTTGATTCAAGTATATATTACTTTAATAAAGCCATGGTCATCAACAAAGAGACCGGCAATGAGCTTGGCTACGGAGACAATCTTTATAATACTGGTCTGATTTATTATGCTACCGGAAAAAATGATCAGGCCTTATCTAATTGGTTTAATGCATTAAAAATATTCGAGAAACTAAAGGATTATGAAGGCATGGGGGCTTGCGAGCATTCTATTGGTCTTGTAATGAGAGCCCAAAAAGAATTTGATAAATCAATCGAATATTTAGAAAAAGCCTACATTAACGCCGTAAAAAGCAAGGATAACAGATTGACCGCAGATGTACTAATGTCTATGGGAAATGTGTATGTTGAAACAAAAGATTACAATAATGCTTTGAAAAAGTTTAAAGCAGCAGAAATACTTTATCAGAATTCAGGAGATTTGTTTGGCCTGGCATCTATTCACACCAATATTGGAGACATTTTTAAAATTGAAGAAAATTTAGATTCTGCCATTTTTTATTACGAGAAATCCAACCGTGTTTTTGTCGAAAATGAAATCCTTTCTGGAGTGACACATACCTATGCCGAACTGGCAGAATGCTATTTGATGAAAAAAGCCTACACTAAAGCTATAGATTATTGTAATCTATCAATGAAAGTGGCCGAGGCATTAGACTCTAAAGACTATATGTCAAAAGTTTATTTTCTTTTATATAGAATACATGTAAAACTCAATAATCCTCAAAAAGCGCTCGATTATCATGTAAAATATACTGAAATAAACGATACGCTTTTCAACGAAAACAAACAGAAAATTGTTGAAGAACTTCAGACCAAATATGAAACTGAAAAAAAAGAACAACAGATTAAACTACAAAAATCAGATATTGAGAAAAAAGAAGCGCTCATTGCCAAAGAGCGTTTCCTAAAATATGGCTTTGGAGCTATTGGCTTGCTGTTTATTCTTTTAACGCTGGTAATTTACCGAAGTAATCGACACAAAAAGAAAGTCAACATGTTACTCTCCCAAAAAAATGAACAAATTATGCAGAAAAACGAGGAGATTACTTCACAACGCGATGAAATTGCTGCGCAGAGAGATCTGGCAACCAATCAACGCGATATAATTGCTCATCAACAACGCGACATTACCGACAGTATAAAATATGCTTTTCAGATACAATCAGCCATTTTCCCTCACGAAGAAGAAGTCCGCCTGATACTTAAAGATTATTTTATACTATATAAGCCCCGAGATATTGTTTCGGGAGATTTTTACTGGGTGAATAAATTTGGCAACAAAATTATTGTCGTCGCTGCAGATTGTACAGGTCATGGTGTCCCGGGTGCTTTTATGTCGATGCTGGGCGTTGCTTTTCTCAACGATATTGTGAATAAAGAACATATAACCTCACCTTCTGTAATCCTCAACAGACTAAGAGAAGATATTATTCTTGCTATGAAACAACGGGGAGAAAATGTAAAACAACAGGATGGTATGGATGTGGCCGCCATTGTTATCGATAAAGAGGAACAAACTATTGAATTCTCCGGGGCAAACAATCCGCTTTACCTGATTAAAAATGAAGAATTAATTGAGACTAAAGGAGATAAAATGCCGGTATCGATATACGCTAAAATGACTCCTTTTAACAGTCATAAATTTTCTATCGGGTCTGGCGACTTAGTCTATATTTTCAGCGACGGATACGCCGATCAGTTTGGCGGTCCTCATGGAAAAAAACTTAAGTACAAATATTTTAAGGAACTGCTTCTGAACAACAAAACAAAACCAATGTCTGAACAAAAAGATATACTGTCACAAAATTTTGATAGTTGGCGAGGAGAATATCCACAAGTGGACGATGTTCTAGTAATTGGCATTAAAATATAAAAACCGTTTACTGTGACAAATAATCTGCTATAAATAATATTGAAATGAACAAAAGCACTCTCTTCAAAAAGTTTATAGAATATTTCACTGAGAACATGCCTGTGGCGGAGTCGGAGTTGCATTATAAAAACCCATATCAGTTATTAGTTGCCGTAATTCTGTCGGCTCAGTGTACCGACAAGAGAGTAAATATAATTACCCCTCCCTTTTTCAAAGTTTTTCCTGATCTCAAATCACTTTCCAAGGCAGAAGTAGTCGATATTTTTGAACTTATCAAATCATGCTCCTACCCCAACAACAAAGCCAAAAATCTGTCGGGAATGGCAAAAACGATAGTCAAAGATTTCGGTGGCATTGTACCCGACGATTACGATAAACTCATCACCGTTCCGGGTGTTGGTAGAAAAACGGCCCATGTGGTACTATCTGTGGCCTTCGACCAAAACAAACTCGCTGTTGACACACATGTACACCGTGTATCTGCGCGAATTGGACTGACTTCGAATGCAAAAACTCCTCTTGAAACCGAAAGACAACTAATGAAATACTTTCCTGAAGCTATTGTCGGAAAGGCCCATCACTGGCTGATACTTCATGGCAGATACGTGTGTAAAGCAAGAAAACCACTGTGTGAAAAATGTGGAATTACTACGATTTGTTCCTATTTCGCAACTTCAAATAATATCAAGTAAAATTCTCTATTCCTTAAAATGATAGCAAATGACCACTACTCCTCCAGACAAAAAAATCATTGAATTTATCAAGAAGCACCATGTGCTAACTCTGGCCACAGCAGAGGAAAATCAACCCTGGTGCAGTAATTGTTTTTACGCCTATTTGGAGAAAGAAAATCTTTTTTGCTTTACTTCTGATGAGCATACCCGGCATGTACAACATTTGAAAAATAACAATAAAGTAGCTGCATCCATTGTTCTGGAAACAAAAATCATTGGAAAAATTCAGGGGCTACAGTTAACAGGAATAGTAACAGAACCGGAAGGTGAACTCCTAAAGAGCGTCCGTAACCGGTTCCTAAAACGTTTCCCCTATGCCATTTTAAAAGACACTACCATGTGGTGTCTCTCGCCCGACTTTTTCAAGCTAACAGACAACCGTCTTGGATTTGGCAAAAAACTTTACTGGCCATATAAACCTGAAGAATAAGAATTCTTCTAACCTACATTCTTGATCCCTGCTTTGTAAACCACATATACCATGCATAGGAATATTTTGATTTATCGTCAGACAATTTGAATTTCTCCGTTTCCTTTTCAGTGGCAGGACTCTTTAACAAAACATCTGCTCCAGGTGTCCAGTTGGCAGGAGTCAAAACATAGTTTTTGTCGACATTTTGCAGGGCTTTCACCATACGAAGTATTTCGTCCATGTTTCTTCCGGTCTCATTAGGGTAAAACATTAATGCTCTGATTTTATTCTCGGGATCAATAATGAAGACACCGCGTACATCCTTAACATCATTATAAGTAGGATGAATCATGCCATACAATTTGGATATTTCTATCGATTTGTCGGAAATCAATGGAAATTTTATACTTACGGGTCCCTTTTGCTTGTAATTTAGATTCTCGAGGGATTTCTTCCATTCCATATGACTGTTTATTCCGTCTGTCGAAATGATTATAATTTCAGCATTGAGTTTTTTAAATTCGTCCTGCAAATAGGCCAGTTCGAGTATCTCGGTGGAACAAACCGGGGTAAAATCGTCAGGGTGCGAAAAAATGATTTTCCACTTGTTAAAATAATCATCAGGAAAAGTAATTTTTCCATTGGTTGATTCTGCTACAAACGAAGGCGCTTTTTCTCCGATCAACGGAATTCGTGTTGCTTTTTCCTGTGCAAAAAGATTTACTGAAATCAATATCAGCATTATAGTTAAGGCTTTCATACAATTGCTTATTTAGAATTATTATAAACAAAAGTAGGGTAAGAATAGCCCCAAAACAAATCTTAATCTATAATAAACTATAAAACGGGCAATTTATCTGGCGGAATTTCAGATTTAATCCTGTCAATCTGCGTTTGTTTATTTACTTCACGTAGATGATTGGCCGTATTAGTAAAATATTGATGCACGTTGAGGAATTTGTATTGCATAATATTCCAGTCGTCGATACTTGTTACAATATTTTGCTCGGCTAACTCCTTAAAAAGCATATTAGATACGGGAATAAAATCCGAACGCCCCAGATAATCCAAATCCGAATCACAGATAATTTTTTGTAAAATAGTTTGTGGTTTAGGAGGGAGCTGAGTAGCCATTATAATTTCATTAACTCTTACGATTTGTTCGGGAAGATAGCCAAATCGGGGTAGTATTTCTCCTGCGATTTCTGTACTGATTTGCTCGTGACCTTTAGACTGAACCGTTTGTCCTGCATCATGAAAAAGGGCAGCTGTTTTCAGTAATAAAAGTTCTTCGTCGATAATCCCTTCGCCGGTTCCTATAATTTCTACTTGCGTAATGACATCAATGGTATGTTTCAGATTATGATAATAGAGATATTTTGGCAATTCTCTTTCGAGCTTATCCAAGACAAATTCTTCAAGATCGTCGTATCTTATTATCTGAAATCGTAGCCGGAATGCATCATTAAAATTCCTTCCATGTTCATCGACCGAGTATCTGGGAAGCAAACGTTTGACTTCAAACAGGGAGACATCGCCCATATATTTTACTGGGATTTTGGAAGCGAAATGGCACTGGAAATACGATTCGACCAACTCGCGGGTGGTTTCCGAAATAATAATTTTACCGTTTTCGGATGCTGCTTCAATACGACTGGCAATATTCACGGTCTCGCCCTTTACTTCATACACAATCTTCTTTTTCCCACTGGGTTGAGCCACAACGGGACCGGTATGTATCCCCATACTTATTTGCCATATTCTGCGCGAAGGCCCAAAAAGTTCTTCCTGAAAGCGTTCTAGTTCGTCGCGAATCTGCATCGCTGCCAGGATCATTTCGATGGGGTTGGTGCGATTTTTTTGCGGCATTCCACCTGTAAGCATCAAAGTATCCCCAATACTCGAAGTTTTTTCGATATTGTATTTCTTTAATATGGACTCAATTTCCAGAAAAAACCCATCCAGATCGTCAATAAGTTTATGTGCATCATCTTCTTCAGTAAGCTGTGTGAATCCTTTGATAGAAGCAAAGAGGACTGTAACCATTTTAAACCGGAGCGATTTCTTGTCGACAGATTCCAGATCCTGTTTCATCAGCAAATTTCTGACCTCTTCGTCCAACTTCCTGTTTTTTTCTATGAGTTCCTGATTTCGCTGAAAAAGTTCGTTCCTCTCCCGCATCAGGTCGTTAATCTGTTTCTGTAGTTGATCCTGATTGTTCTGCTCGTTCTGGGACATAGTATATTATTAGAGAATAAAATTACAAAAAATATCAATGCCAATTTTCCTTGTTAATAATTTCTTATGCGCTGGCAATTGTTTAACTTTACTTTTATGAAATTCTACAGAATTGTTTTTTTTCTGATTTTCATCTCAGTCCATAGTTCCATGATGGGGCATGTGAATAATATCGACATTAAGGAAACAACTCCCACATTTCAGGAAATTACCATTTATTTTAGTGATACCATTCCCGGCGATAGTCTGCCTCTAACTATCACGCTTAAAAAGAAAGGAGAAGCTATTATTTTTTGGGTTCTCGGCGGAATTGTAGGCCTACACAGAATCTATCTGGGAACAAGTCCTGTAATTCCGGTATTTTATGCACTGACCATTGGAGGTGGGGGTATCATTTTTATTTCCGATCTGATTGCCCTGATTGTCGTTAAGGACATAAATCAATTTGCCAACAAGGATCAGATTATTATGTGGATTAACGAAAAATCTAAAACGCAGCCATAAGTAGGTTAATGTCCTGAGATGGCAAGCTAAACATATTCCCTAATTGCTGATTGGTAAGAATGCCCTCAAACATATACACCCCGTTTCGGATGGCTGGTTTATCACGCATAAGTTGACGGACGCCTCCGGCATAACTAATTTCGCGAATCATCGGTGCAAAAATATTTGAAAAAGCATAGGAAGCAGTACGAGCAACGCGGGAAGGAATATTCGGAACACAGTAATGAACTACTCCGTTTTTCACAAAAACAGGATGGGCATGTGTTGTAAGCCTGGAAGTTTCTATGCAACCACCCTGATCGATACTGATATCGATAATTACAGAACCCTTTTTCATTTTACCCACCATGTCTTCAGTTATGACGTAGATAGGTTCTGCTGTTCTCCGGCGCATTGCACCAATCACAACATCAGCCGTTTTCAGCGCATTGGAAAGGACCTCGGCAATAATCATGGAAGTAAAAACCCTTTGCCCCAGATTGTTCTGTAAACGTTTCAGTTTATACGTAGACGAATCAAATATTTTTACAATTGCACCCAATCCCAAAGCTGTTCGAGCCGCAAATTCGCCTGCAGTTCCAGCGCCCAGGATAATGACTTCGGAAGGATTCACGCCAGTTATACCTCCCAGCATTTCGCCCTTGCCTTCGTGAACATTACTGAGATATTCGGCTGCGATCAACACGGCGGTATTCCCCGCAATCTCACTCATAGATCGCACTATGGGAAAACAATCACTTTCATCTTTTATGTATTCATAAGCCAGAGAGGTAATTCTTTTATCCGACTGTTTTCTAAAAAAGCCCGGATTTTGTGTCGGAGCATTTAATATCGAGATAAGTAATGCTCTGTCTTTCATCAGACCAATTTCGAGATCGGTAGGAGGAGAAACTTTGAGCACGATATCAGCCGAAAAAACTTCTTCTTTATTATCCACCATACGTGCTCCAGCCTCACTAAAACTAAGATCCTGAAAATTTGCCTTCATTCCGGCATTCGACTGAATAATAATCTCGTGACCTTCACGCACCAACATTTCAACTGTCATGGGTGTCAATGGTATTCGATTTTCATTTTTATCTTCTTCGCGAGGGATTCCTATTGTGAAAGTCTTTCCCGATCTTTTAACAGCCAGTTTTTCTTCCTGTGGCATCAGGGATGTTTTTGAAAAAACGGGTTTACGTTCCGACTTTGATTGATTTACCATGGAGGTGTATTTATCCGATAAAATTAACTGTTTTTTTGCTGCTTGTCAACAATTTTTTAAATGTATGAGATTTTGAAATTATCTTTACAAAAAAATACTGTGTCGAAAACTCATTCAGATACCATCTGTGCTATAGCCACACCGCAGGGAAGCGGTGCCATTTCGGTACTTAGGGTATCCGGCAAAGATACGCGAAAAGTAGTCGGCAAATTATTTCAACCCACCTCACAAGGCCTCCAGATTAAAACTATTCCGGCAAATCTTATGGTTTATGGGCATATTTTTGAAGAAAAAAGAATCGTTGACGAAGTCATGGTCGCCTTTTTTGATGCTCCCCGCTCCTATACTGGCGAAAATAGCGCCGAAATCAGTTGTCATGGATCAGAATTCATACAAAAAGACATACTTCGCATACTAATTAAACACGGTGCACGTCCTGCACTCCCGGGAGAATTCACACAAAGAGCTTTTCTTAACGGAAAACTCGATCTGGCACAAGCCGAAGCCGTAGCCGACCTCATTGCATCCGACAGCGAAGCATCCCACAAAATAGCCCTACAGCAAATGCGGGGAGGAATCAGCAACGAACTTATCGCTTTGCGCGAAAAACTTCTGGGATTTGCTTCCCTCATCGAGTTGGAAATTGACTTCAGTGGCGAAGATGTGGAGTTTGCCGACCGAAAAAATCTGCTGACTTTACTTCAGGAGATTCGTCAACATCTGCAATCACTTGTTAGTTCGTTTGCTTTGGGCAATGCTATGAAATCGGGCATTCCGGTAGTCATTGCAGGACCCGTCAATGCCGGCAAATCGACCTTGCTGAATGCCTTACTGAACGAAGACCGGGCCATCGTTTCGGACATTCCCGGCACCACCCGCGATGTGGTAGAAGACAGCATGACACTAAATGGCGTTAAAATTCGTTTTGCCGACACGGCCGGATTACGAAGCACTAAAGACACCATCGAAAACCTCGGCATCGACCGCACCTACCAATACGCCGGAAAAGCTTCGCTCATCCTCTTCCTTTCTACTCCCGAAGAAAATCCTGACACAATAAAAAAGACGCTGGAAAAACTGGTTAAGACCAAGGGTCCAAAAATACCAGTCATCCACCTGATCAACAAAAGCGAAAAAATAAACGATGCCGAAAAGAAAAAACTGCTGATAACCCTGAACTATGTTCCAGCCGACGCACACCTTTTCATTTCAGCCAAGTTCAAGAAGGGACTTCAGGAACTCACCAGCAGCATGACAGAAATACTTCAACTACACCGGCTTCAGTCGAACGAAGTATTAGTCAGCAACCTTCGTCACCTCAATGCATTAAACCAAGCACTAGAAGCTTGTATTCGTACGCAAAAAGCTTTCGACCAAAATCTGTCCACCGACCTTATTGCTCAGGAAATCCGCCAGATTAATCACCATTTGGGCGAAATCACAGGCCAAATCACAGATAGCGAAATTCTTAAGAATATTTTTGGGAAATTCTGTGTGGGCAAATAGATCCCGATGAAAACTTCAGGATATAGCATTGCTTGAGAGGAAAGGGATGTAATATGAATTATAAGTTTTCTTATTGTATATATGATACTTACACTGTGCATTTACATTTATCGGCACATGTATTTAGTATGAATTGACACTTTTTGGCACATAATATTTGTGCTATTTTACACTTTTTGGCAGATAATATTATATCTTTGTAACGTTTTTCAATAGATATTTTATAGTATGCAACGATTTTTATATAAAAACCTGCTTGAATGGAAGACCAGTAAGCACCGTAAACCATTGCTCCTTCAGGGAGCACGGCAAACAGGAAAAACCTGGTTAGTAACAGAATTCGGGAAAAAGGAATATTCACAGTTTGTTTACCTGAACTTTGAGGAAACGCCTGACCTGTTACTACTTTTTAATGAAGGCCTCAGTCCTGATAAGATTATTGAAAATCTGGGTTTGTATATGGGATATAAGATAAGCCATGAGCATACCCTGCTTTTTTTTGATGAGATACAATCGGCACCCAAAGCACTTACTTCTTTAAAATACTTCCAGGAGAAGGCGCCGGAATATCACATTATCGCTGCCGGATCACTATTGGGGGTAAGCGTTGGCAAAACAAGCCCTTTCCCTGTTGGCAAGGTCACTTTTATGAATTTGTTTCCCATGAATTTTACTGAGTACCTCATGGCTGCTGGCGAGGAACAGATTTGTAAAAAACTGTTTGAAATGAAAACGCTAAATCAACTTCCTGATGTTATACATGACAAGCTTCTTGGTCATTTAAAGATTTTTATGTTTCTCGGTGGCATGCCCGAAGTAGTTGCAGAGTACATGCAAAATAAGGATGTACAGCATGTCCGGAAAATACAAAAAGACATTCTCAATGCTTATGAGCGGGATTTTTCAAAATATTCAGAAAAGATACAGGCAATTAAAACTTCGGAAGTATGGAATTCTTTGCCAAACCAACTTTCCAGAGAGAATAAGAAATTCAAGTATTCGGATGTAAGAAAAAACAGCAGGGCCTCATCCTACGAACAAACGATGGAATGGCTTTCTAAGGCTGGTTTGATCTATAAAGTTGAAAATATCAGTGTACCAAAACTTCCTCTGTCGGGTTTTGCAGATGCTGATAAATTTAAGATTTTCGTACACGATACTGGTTTACTCGGAGCCATGCTTAATCTTTCGTCTGCCTTGATTCTTGAGCCCACAGCTTTGTTCTCAGAGTATAATGGAGCTTTTACCGAAAATTTTGTGGCCTGCGAACTAATTTCTCATGGTCATGAAAAATTGTATTACTGGACTTCAGGTAATGCGGCAGAGGTTGATTTTATTATTGCAAGAAATGGGATAATTATGCCCATTGAAGTGAAAAGCGGACTTAATAAAAACAAAAAGAGTTTGCAAAGTTACACCGAAAAATATAAGCCGGAGATGGTTTACCGCCTTTCACCAAGAAACCTGATACAATCAGAAAACTTTACAAATCTTCCCCTTTATGCAGTTAATATACTTGCTGCAAACGGACAAGTATAATATGCCACTATGCTTTGAGCAAAGCTTGAAAAACTAAATAATTTCACAATGAGGAATGAAAAGGAATTCACATTGCATTTCTGCCACTATGTCACCTCTACCCCTGTTAATAGCATTTTGTTCATAAATTATACCTCCGAACACTTATTTCGACTATGATAAACTGATTATAATATTGTTACGAAAAGTAAAAATATTCTGTGTAGGTAAGTAATCTTCCTATAAACCTATAATCTTCATTCTTTTTTCAAGTAAAGCATAATACTTTTCTTTCATATCATCCGAAAGAAAACAATCCTTCAAGAATGAAAACCATGTATCTTTTGCCTGTGCTAATGCATACAAATTACTTTCCACTACTTTATCAGTGAGGCCACATCGCTCTTTTCCAAAATAGTCAACCAAAACCTTGCGGGTTAGTTTTCGTTTTTTACCGGCAAGAGATAATGCAATTTCTTCGGCCCCGCCCTTAAGAACAATTGTAGAGTTTAATAAATCATAAGCAGGAGAAAGTTCAATTTTATCTCCGTCCCTAATTACTGAGTAGTTTTTCAGATGCATATCCTCGTTCCCAACAAGAAAACTAAATAACACCAACTTGAACAATTTTGCTTTTTCAATTAAAGGGAAAGTGCAGTATTCATCCAATAACAGCACTATCTTTTCCATTGTGTAATTGTATTTAGTATCCCTTGTAAGTCTGGCAAGCTGAGCAAAATCTTCAACAGGAACTTTATCCTTATGCCCTTCCCTGTCGAAACGCTTAATAAAATACGTAAGTGATTTATCTTTCGACCAGATCATCCCATGTAAGGGAACTTTAATACCAGCAGCTTTAGCCATCCTCATAGTGACGTCTTCGTTTTCGGGAAGCTGAGTGTAAATATGATGCTGTGGTTTCAGAATATACTTCCCTCCTGTATCCACCAAATCAAACTTCGATTCTTTAATATTCAGAACGGCACTGAGCTTTGGCTGTACTCCCTGAACAGATATTTTTGTTGATCTGGCCATTGCTTCTGCTCTTTGCTCTTCTGCGGTATAGGACAACAACTCCAGGTTGTTCAGATTCTGTGATAAAAGTTTAAGACCTTTTTCACTGTAAAGTGACTTACCGCATAGTTCATAAGTTATAGGGCAGCGCTTCATAATTCAACCTCCTTCACACTTACTGCTCCAACTGTATCATTTCCCACCAACATTAACTGCGAAAAGTAATCATTTCTATCCACTTTACCCTGTTTCAATAACCCTTCTAACTGATGTCCCTCAGGTAAAAGGCCATCAAAGAAAGGAGGAAAATAATCAAATGAATATGATTTCTGGCTAACCGGCATGGTTAGTGAAACAGGAAGGCCGGAATATCGATCATTATATTCAAAGACGTATTCCTTTCCGAAAACTCTTTCCGAAAGTAACCCGGCATCTTTGCCGCATACAGATACTTTAGCTCTTCTCATCACTATTCATTATTTGGTTCATTAGGTGGCTTTGCAACACGACTTTAATATTCAGCACCCTGAATATTTTCCTTAATGTATCAAGTTGTATTGTTTCTTTGCCTTTTTCAATATCAAAGACAACCGTTTTTCCTACTCCAGCCATTTCTGCCAGTTGCAACTGGCTAAGTCCGGCAGCCTTTCGGTGCTTCTTAATTATTCTTGAAAGTACTTCAGGAGTTAGCATAATTACCGTTTTAGCGGCAAATATAATACAATTTCTAATAATTGTCAATTAATTTTAACATCATTACCGCCTTAGCAGTAATTATCATTAATTTAATATCTTTTTGGAATATTCGGATAGAAATTTACCGCCTTAGCAGTAATATTCGAAACAGACACTCTTTCGGGGATAATTCTTAGAAACTGTTTTGATTTTATTTAACAATTCTGTTAAGCATGAGTCTAATCATAGCCAATTGAATCATTGTTTCGCTA
>PHDH01000100.1 GCA_002840935.1 Bacteroidetes bacterium HGW-Bacteroidetes-21
GCGAATATCAGCGCGATCTGCGGGAGAAATATTTCACAGAGTTCCACAGAGGAGGCACAGAGTACCACAGAGGGTAATTTTTGTTTTTAATTAAAATCTGCGAGCATCAGCGCGATCTGCGGGAGATATTTTATCGTCTTTGTAGTAAAAATATCCGAAAATCAGCAGTAATAATGAATGTTGAAATGAATATTCCAGAAAAAAGAAATCACATAAATATTTTATCTTATTTTTTATACTTTTGTCCCATAAGATTTATAATATGAAATTTTCAGCAGCAATAGATGTTATGCCCCAGAAGGCATTATTGGATCCTCAGGGAAAAGCCGTATGTCAGTCGTTACAGAAAATCGGACATGAGAGTGTTTCAGCCGTCAGAATGGGCAAACATATTCAACTCGAATTGGATGCCGAAAATGAAGAAGCAGCCAAAAAAACAGTCGACGAAATTTGTCGTAAGGTGCTGATTAACCCTATTATGGAAAACTATAGTTTTGTACTGAAGAAGGCAGAATAAAACTATTAAAGACATTCTTCTTTCGTATTTTCCCCCTAGTTATCTTCTTCCAGTCTGGGATTTAGTGTTTCTATCTTTTTCGCGATAAAAACTTCTCCATCTACAATTACTTTAATATAGTAAAATTTGTCGTTGTATTCGCCGGCATCGAATTCGAAATGAAGTTTTTGTGCACCTTTTGGGTGGGTTGGATTATTATAAAGTTCTCTCACTATAATACCGTCTTTGTTAAACATTCCAATTGTCACGTGACTTGCTGATGGAAAGTCGAACTCAAAGTTACCCTTCATGACTCGTTTGGTTGGAGCTACGTTGTAGTTTCTTTTGTAATCGGTTGCCGATGGTTTCGGTGGGATGGGTTTTCCCAGTAATGTAGCAGTGAATTTTATTATGTCGTCGTATCCGTCTTCGGGATATCCACAAATATCTTCCAGCTTATAATCGCCCACTACAGCCCAAACTGCCTGTTGAGCTGTTTGGTTGAAATACTTTTTCTCCTCAATAAACTGAGCCATTTTTTTGAGCTTGACATCTGCCGTGGAACCCAGTTTATATTTAACATTGTCGGATGGTGCCCTGTCGCTGTGCTCAATACACATGGCGTTGAGATGAAATTCTTTCTGCTCACCCGCATTGAAAGAAGCCAAAAAACCGTTGGTTACAACCACATTTTGATACGACGTGTCGGAGGCTATGAGTATCTGCCCATTGTCTATCTGTAAAGTAAAAGCAGATTTCAGATTTTTCACTTTCAGCGTGATTGGTTTCAAATAATGCGTGCTGTTCGAATTTCCCGTGATGGTGCATTCTATTTGTTTGTTTTTAATGGCATCTATCAGATTAATTCCATCTGCCAGAGCGGATAGACTCAATAATAGTAATACGAATATCCCCGTAATTTTCATAAAATCTGTTTTATTAATAACCCGAACTTACAATAAAATATTGTATTGATGAAAATATAATATCGTCTTTTGACAATAGGTAAAACAATTGTACTTTAGCAGGAAACATTAGCACAACAACATGATAACAACCAAACTCAACCTTCACGACAAATTGCCTCTCACGTGTTCACGAACCGGAACTTGTTGTCATGGAAAACTTGTGTTGATTAATCCCTGGGAGTTGGTCTGTTTAGCCAGAAAGAAAAAAATAACCCCAAGTGAATTTCGTGATTTATACTGCGAGGATGGAGGAATTCGTTTACGGTTTGACGGTAAAGCCGGATGGAAGCAGCAAAAAGCCTGTAGTCAATATATTGACAATTTTGGATGCAGCGTACACATGGGACGCCCGCTTGCTTGCAGGTTATATCCACTGGGGCGACAGACTCAAAGCGAAGAGGTTCAATATATTTATCAGGGAGAGGAATTTCCGTGCCTCGAAGGATGTCCCGAAGTTACCGGATTACCTCAGTTGAGCGTCGGAGAATATCTTAATGGCCAGTCAACAAGCAAGTTCGAAAAAGCTCAGGACGCATATTTAGACCTGATGCAAAATCTTGCAGATGTTGCTTTTATGCTTCTACTAGATACTGGCCTTGCTCAATCTGGGGATAAGAAAACATTATCGCTATGGAGAAAAATGGGCAACGAGTCACCCGAAACACTGGCAGCCAGAATAGGGCAAGAATGGCTGGATTCTTTAATGTTTCCTGAAATTTCTGAAGATCTTGACAATCCCATTTCTTTTGTTCAAAAACATAGTGATTTACTTCAATTAAAGGTGCAAGAGAAATTTGGAACTTTAGAAACCCATCAGCAATTACATGATGCTTCTGTTTTAATTATGGGAGTTGCATTGCATCTAGCCCGTGGAGTAGGGGCAAATCCCGAAATGCTAGCTGAACATTGGATAGCTACGGCAAAAAGTCATGGGGCGTTGGAATAATGTTCGTCGTATTTTGATGACTAATCTCAAAAAGTATATATACACTAATTACATTTCACTTTGTATTCTGATAGCTTCCTGATGAATCATTTCAAGTAAACGGTATAAGAAGTCGTCAGACAGCCCCGTGTCTTTGCCAGCTTTCAGTCGGGTATCGATAATATCTTTCCAGCGTTTGAGCTGAAAGATGGTAATGTCGTTTTCCTTTTTTATTTTTCCAATTCTTTCTACCAGTTCCATTCTGGCAGCTAGTAATTCAATAATCTGAAAGTCGATGGAGTCGATACTAGAACGTAGTGTTTTTATTGATGTTTGGAGATCGGAAACGTCTGATGTTTTGAATGATAGGTTATTTAGTAGCTCGAAAAACTCCTCGGGGGCTAATTGTTGGGCTTTATCGCTTAATGCAGCCGAAGGATCGGGGTGAACTTCTATCATGAGTCCGTCGAACGAAAGGTCTAAAGCGTACTGAGCAATTTCGAAAATAAAGCTTTTTTTTCCGGCCATATGACTGGGGTCGCAAATAACGGGTAAGGTCGGAAACTGTGTTTTGAGTTCGATGGCAACTTCCCATTTGGGGACATTTCTCAATCGGGATTTTTCGTAAGGAAAAAATCCACGGTGAATAGCCGCGAGTTTTTTGAGGCCGGAATTGTAGAATCTTTCCAAAGCACCTATCCACATTTCGATGTCAGGGCTCAGGGGGTTTTTTACAAATACGGGGATGTCTGTGCCTTGGAGTGCATCGGCAATCTCTTTGACAGAGAATGGGTTGGAGACAGTTCTTGCACCAATCCATACGGCGTCAATGCCTTGGGTTATACAATCTTCTACATGCTGTGGCGAAGCTACTTCGGTAATGACACAGAGGCCGGTTTCTTTTTTTATCTCCTGAAGCCATTGTAAGCCTTCTTTACCCACTCCCTGAAATGATCCGGGCCGGGAGCGAGGTTTCCAAATACCCGCTCTGTAAAGATTTACTTTTCCTGAGGCAGCCAGCTTTTTGGCAGTCTCCATAAGCTGTTCGGGACTTTCGGCACTGCAAGGACCGGCAATAATAATTTTGCCGTTAATAGGTGTATTGAACCAGGAGGATATGGGAATAAGGTCTTGCAAAAGGATTATTTATATCTGCAAAAGTAAGAAAGAATTTGATTTTAGTATAGATGTATTTAAAAGCAAAAAGGTACAAGCTGAATCGCAAGTACCTTTTATAATTAATCCTAATGATTTTTTTACAGTCTGCCTTCAACAACACTCCAGTCGAGGATGTCCCAGAATTTGGAAAGATATTCGGGACGCCTGTTCTGATAGTCAATGTAATAAGCATGTTCCCATACATCGCAGGTCATGAGAGGTTTCTGGCCGTTTTTCATGGGATTTGCTGCATTCGATGTCTGTACAATTTCCAGTTTGCCTTCTTTATTAATGACGAGCCAAGCCCAACCCGAACCAAAAAGGGTAGTAGCTGCTTTTACAAAAGCTTCTTTAAAGGCATCAATGCTTCCGAAATCGCGGGTAATCATTTCTGCCAGCTGACCCGAAGGTTGTTTTTTTGCGTTGGGAGAAAATGCGGTGAAGTAAAAAGTATGATTCCAAATTTGAGCTGCATTGTTAAAAATACCGCCATCAGATTTCATGATGATTTCTTCGAGCGTAGCATTTTCAAATGGAGTGCCGGGAATGAGTTTGTTCAGGTTGTCGACGTACGCCTGGTGGTGTTTTCCGTAATGGAATGAAAAAGTTTTTTCAGTCAATACTGGTTCCAGTGCATTGGTTGCGTAAGGTAATTTCGGTAATTCAAACATATTATTTGGGGTTTTTAAAATAATCCAAACAGTTCGGAGTCGATACGTGAAATAATATCGCTCAGGTCCTCGGGTTTTTCGGTGAAATTGTTGCCATCAACATCAATAACAAGCAGTTTGCTGAAATTGTAGCCCGAAATCCATGATTCATAGCGTTCGTTGAGTTTTTTGAGATAATCGATACGAATTCCGTTTTCGTATTTGCGACCACGTTTTTGAATCTGTTCTACCAGACGGGGAACCGAAGCGCGGAGATAAATGAGGAGATCGGGAGGCTGTATTAGTGAACTCATGAGCTGGAAGAGGGTAAAGTAGTTCTCGAAGTCGCGGGTAGGCATTAATCCCATAGAATGTAGGTTGGGAGCAAAAATATAAGCATCTTCATAAATAGTACGATCCTGAATTACTTTTTTGCCTGATTTACGAATATCTATAACCTGATTAAAACGGCTGTTTAAAAAATATACCTGCAGGTTAAACGACCAGCGCTGCATGTCGTCGTAAAAATCAACAAGATATGGATTGTCCTCCACATCTTCATAATGGGCTTCCCATTTGTAATGTTTTGACAACAGGCGGGTTAATGATGTTTTTCCTGACCCGATATTTCCGGCGATAGCTACGTGCATAAAAGATTTTTTTAATGGTATAAAAATACAAAAAACATTCTATTTCTTATCGGGAATCTTCTCAAAAGAAATATTTTTTCCGTCAAAAATAATTAGTTTGTTCTGGTATCGAAATGCGTCAGTAACGTTTTCTTTATGGCATACAGTCTCCAGCGTATTATTGATAACGTTTAATATGATAATATTTTGATTGTCTGTTAGCAAGGCTGTTTCTCCGTATGCCTCGAGTAAGCGAAGGTTTTTTGTGTCGATTTGTTTCTGAAATATCCCATTGTGACTGAATTTAAAGAGTCCACTTTCGGGAAAAGAAACCAAGAGACCCTGACTTGTTTCTACCATCTTAAGGGGAAGATCGTTTTTATATTCCCGGATACTGGTGAGGGAAACCGTGAAGATGGACTTCTCGGAAGTCGCACTGTAATGTATTATTTTACGATTATCGTTATTGAAGAGCCAGATGCCCCCCATCGAAGAGGAAGCTATGGTTTGAATATTTCCCAGACCGATTTCGTCTGCCTGTAACGGCGTTCCAATAATACTTAGCTTGTTGTTGAGAGTGAATATTTTATTGAAGTCTTTGTTGAATAAAATAATTTCCAGGGGATTTACCACATCGCAATGATCAATGGTCATATTTCCGGGTAGGGTAAAGTCGGAAATTATTTTTCCGGTAGTGTCCGTTTCACTGATCTGAGCACCAGATATGAGGTAGATCGTACCGGAATAGGTGACACTTATGTGCGTTGCCTCAACCGGAAATGACTTTTGCGCATCCGCCGAATAATTGGCGAAAAGTAAAAAAAGAAGACTTAGTATGGCGGCTTTCATCATACTTCGGATATTTTCAGGATTTCTTCGAGAATATTCCGGTCGTTCATTAGTCGTGGAACTTTATGCTGTCCGCCCAGCTTTCCTTTCATTTTCAGCCATTGGTAAAAAGTGTCTTTTTTTACTATAGTTCCCTGCGGGGGTCCCAGTGCCATGTTCTTATACCTTTTGGCTTCGTAGTCGCTGTTGAGCGATTTGAGGGCGTTATCCAGACTGTCCATAAAATATTCGAAAGAGACAGGTTCTTTTTCAAACTCAAATAACCATTGATGGGCACCGCTTTTATTATTTTCCATGAAGACAGGCGCTGCGGTATAGTCTCTTATCTGGGCATTTGTCTTTTCGCAGGCTATTTGCAGACATTTTTCTGCATTATCTACCATGAGTTCTTCTCCAAAGGCATTGATAAAATGCTTCGTTCTTCCGGTGATAATTATTTTGTGGGGGAAAAGAGATACGAATTTTACGGTGTCGCCGATGAGATATCTCCAGAGACCGCCATTGGTGGTGATGAGCATGGCATAATTTACATCCTGAACGACATCTCCTATGTGATATGCAGGGGGATTCTCGTCGTAGAGATTTTCCATGGGGATAAATTCGTAGAATATTCCCAAATCCAGTAAGAGCAGCATGCCGGGGTCGTTGATATCGTCCTGTATAGCAAAAAACCCTTCCGAGGCATTATAGGTTTCCATATAAACCATTTTGGGATTGGAGATCAATTGCTTAAACTGGTCGCGGTAGGGCTTGAAACTGACCCCTCCATGGGAAAATAGTTCCAGGTTAGGCCAAACTTCGCTGATATTTGATTTTCCCGTTATTTCTAAAACCTTTTTAAGTAAAACCATGGTCCAGGAAGGAACTCCGGCAATATTGGTGACATTTTCGTGTATGGTGGCTTCGGCAATCAGTTGTATTTTCTCTTCCCATTCTTCCATGAGGGTGAGCTCACGGTCTGGCGTTCTTAAAAACTCCGCCCAGAAAGGAAGATTTTGAATAATGACGGCCGATAAATCGCCATAATACGACTCATTGTTAAAGTTGGTGATTTTATGACTGCCTCCCAGCGCTAGTGCTTTTCCGATAAAAATTTGTGTCTCGGGAAAAAGCGAGGTGTAAATGGCCAGAATGTCTTTGCCGGCTCTGAAATGGCAGTCTTCTAACGACTCTTTGCTGACAGGAATAAACTTGCTTTTATCGTTGGTTGTACCCGATGATTTGGCAAACCATTTAATTTCGCCCGGCCATAAAAGATCTGTCTCGCCATTCATGAGTCTTTCGACATATGGCTTGAGCGATTCGTAATCCTGCACTGGTACGTTGCGTTGAAAATCGGCAATGGTTCGTATGTTAATGTAATCGTGATCTTTTCCCCAAGATGTATTTTCGGCTTTTCGGATGAGTTTAATAAAAACATCTTCCTGTACATTAAAAGGATATTTCTTCATCAGTTCTATCTGAGAAATCCTTTTAATGTTTAGCCACGAGAAAATAGAATTAATGACAGGCATGAGGGAGTGAGCTTATGGCAAAGTTAATAAAACGGGAAGAACAGGCAAATTATTTTCCCCAGGTGTCGGGGCTTGTTCTCCATTTTGCCAACGTTTCGGTATGGGTAGCGTCGATGTAACCTGTTTGTAAGGCAAAATTTGTCAAAGCATGGTAATTGCTCAGTGTGACTAATTTGCAACCTGCTTCATCGAAATTCTTTTGTGCTACGGGAAACTGATACGAGAAAATAGCGGCCATACCCAACACTACGGCGCCGGATTCTTTCAGCGCATTAAAAGCTTTCAGACTGCTGCCGCCAGTTGAAATAAGATCTTCTATCACAACTGCTTTCTGACCGGGTTTCACTTCTCCTTCTACCAGATTTTCAAGACCGTGTTTTTTTGCTTCGGCACGAATATACACAAAAGGAAGTCCCATAGCCTCAGCAACCAATGCGCCATGAGCAATAGCACCGGTGGCAACACCCGCGATTAATTCAACGTCGGGATAATTTTTGCGTATCACTTCAACAAAACTGTCGCGGATGTAAGTTCTCACTTCGTGATAAGATAATGTTTTACGATTGTCGCAATAAATAGGCGAAATCCATCCGGAAGCCCAGGTAAAAGGATTTGCAGGTTGCAGCTTTATTGCTTTAATTTGCAGTAAATATTCAGCTACTTTGTTCTCAATAACGTTTTCCATATGATTGTAATTTATTTTGGCAATAAAAAAATAGAGTTTTGTCTTCCGGACGACAAAGTTGGGAATAATTTGTCTGATGTCAAATTACCTGAACGCATTTTCAACGAAATTTCTACGTTTCTTAACAATTCAGACGACAATCCTTTGAGCATCGATCTGAAAGGCGTTGACAAAGGTCGTAAAATGAGTCATTATTTTAAATTTATTCCAGCTGCAGGGGGATTGGTTTTCGACGAAAAAGGACATATGCTGTTTATTTTCCGCCGTGGGAAATGGGATCTGCCTAAGGGCAAGATAGATAAAGGCGAAAGCCCCGAAATAGCGGCAGTTCGTGAAGTAAAAGAGGAGTGTGGTTTGCATAAAGTGAAACTTAAAAAGAAAATTTGCAGCACCTACCACATTTACCTGCATAAAGACCGATTGGCACTAAAGCAAACTTATTGGTACCGCATGGTGGCTCCCGGAAAACAGGAGCTGATACCTCAAACCGAAGAAGATATTTCTAAAGCTATTTGGCTTAGTCCAGATGAATGCGGACAGGTTGCCAGCAATACTTTTCCGTCTATTCTGGAAGTTCTTGATAAAGCCAACATAAGCTTTTGTTGATTTTATTTTGAAAAGATAATTCTTAATAAGTATTTTTAGCCATTAATTGATTGACGATGCTGGGGTATCTTGAAGATATAAAAACGATATTGAACGACATAACGGGAGCCGATTTCCCCTGGCTCGATATGGATGCTCCTTTAGATCAAGTCCCAGGGCTTTCGGTAGACGATTATACCCTGATGCTAATTCGCCTGGAAGAAAAATATAACATAGAAATCGATGTCGACGAACTGGAAAGCTTACACGATTTTGGCGACCTGTGCTTGTTGATTGTTTCTAAGACGGCGTAGAGAAGGTTGTGAAATAATATTTGTTAGAACAAAAAAAATATAATTATTGAATCCAAATAGAAGCCTAGGTTCTTGAAACGTACCTGTGAATGGACTTTCGAGCAACAGAACTTCATGTTGGGTCACGGTACTAAGCTCCAATAAACTTACTTTCAGGTGCCGTTTTTCTTTATTTTATAAAATATTTCTTTACCTAAATCTGAAATTACAAACCTTGGATTTGCCTTAATTTGTATTTCTTCTGATTCAATAAATTCTTTTTCAATTAATTTTAAACTATACAATTCACCAATAATCATATGTTTTTCACTATTAGAAGTCAAGTGTTTTTCACTTTGATTTTCTTTATAAAGTTCATTGATTTTTGAGTCTAGGTCATCTCTCCATGCACCATATGCAAATTCAGGTACTTGTCTATTAAATATTTCTAATAAACTAAATGAGCTTTTGCCAATTGTTAATGTGTTTTTGTTTAAAATTTTGTAAAGTTGGTTTATTTTATCTGCAGTACTTTTTTGAGTCCAGTAAGATTCTAATATAGTCAATAACTTATTAATTACTACACCTGCAAAAGAACCAATTAATGCTCCGGATGCTGCAATAACAGCGATGATTGTATTTTCACTCATTTTTATTCTTTTTTATGTCTTTATAAAACAGTATTATGCTGCTCTGTAAGTAGTTGAATGTTAATAGTTTTCAGTATTTCTGTCAAAATAAAACCTTGTCAGAAAGTTACGCTAGGTTGCTTTTTTATGCTTTAATTTATTAAATCAGACCAATATTATTAGATTTTTTTCTATTACATTTCCTACATAATACTCTAATATTCTCTGAATCATTAGATCCTCCTTTAGAAAAAGGAATAATATGGTCATATTCAATGCTATCAGTACTTCCACATAAAACACATCTCCCTTTATCTCTCTCGAAGACTGTAATTAAAATTCTCTCAGGAATGTGTCTATTTCTTTGCATTTCTTTTTCAATTGTCTGCTGATATTTATCATTAAGAACTTTTCTCTTAATGTCACACATTGCCATGTACTCAACGCCAAATATTTCAGTCAAATATTGCATTTCTTTTTCTTCTGAATTATCAAGTTCAGCGTCTAAATACATTAAATAAAAAATTTCATAAATTAGTCTATCTATTTCAGTCTTGTATTCTCTATATATTTCATATTGACTTGCTTTAATTACCTCTCTTAATCGTTTTAAAAAGTGGTATTCATCTTCAGAAAGAATATTATCTTTCATTAAGTACTTAGCAGAAAGATAGTAAAGTTTATGGTAATGTTTTTTTGAAGTTATCTTCTCAACATTTTCCCAGAAGTTAGGGAGTTTTGTGCTAAGTGAAAATAATTCATCGTTTTTAAGTTCATCATCAATACATCCATACTCATACTCAAAAACATCTTTAAAAAAAATCTCTGATATATTCATTGTCTTGTCATTTTATCAATACAGGTAACTTCTCAATAAACCCAATTAATTTATTTAATAATGGCACTCTCTCTATCTTTAGTTGTTTGAAGTATTATCTAACGTCAATTGTATTGTTTCAACAAATATAATATTTATTTCTTTAGGTTTGCTTTTAGAATGATTGAAAATGATATGGGTTATGTAAGTCGCCCATTTCCCTGCTATCAAAATTATTTTTTGCTTTTAAGTTTATCTAACTTCTTTCTGGTATCAGCATTTTCTTTAATTGACAATGCATTATTATACATTATTATTGCATTGGAGGTGTCTCCAACCGCGTCATAGTAATCACCAAAGGAATCGTATGCCACAAAGCTTTCGGGGTGATTTTTAATATTGAGTTTGAAAAAATATTCTGCCAGAACAAGGTTTTTCATAAACAATGAATTAAAGCCTAAGGCATAAATAGTATTTTCTGAAGGAATAACTTCGTATCCCATTTTTTCTGAAATATTTTTATAATGATTCTCAATTTTATAGGCCAAATTCAGGCTGGTATCGTCATAGTCCTTTTTTGTCAATGGTAAATGATAAAAGTTGAAAATAAAATGCAGGGCATCATACTCGGCAATAAGAGGTATCGAACCATGATTCTCGTTATCGTAATACTTAACTTGATAAATTAAAGCATGCTGATTATTGGTTTTCAAGTAACTTGACAACTCTAATAATGAACGAATATGCAAAGTGTTCTTCGTGCTGTCTTTTTTCACTTTTATAGTGTCCATCCCCATATCCATTGAATTTGAAATGGCTAAAAATAAACTCACATTATCAAATTTCTTCTTCGATAAGACTTTTTCTGTCTCTTTTAATGAGCTTTGTTTGTCCCACCACATACTGGGATCGATGGCAACATATGCATTGAATAAGTTCGTGTTATTTACCAGCGTATTCATTACTGTTAATCCGCCCAATGAATGTCCTATCAGCATTCGGTAAGGTTCTACAGGATATACCGAATCGATGTAGGGGATTAATTCGTTTTCGATAAAAGAAATAAATTTTTTATTACCTCCGGAAGTCGGACTATACATACTGTCGCAGGTGGGTGTTAGGTCTTTATAACGGTCAATGCTGGGTATCCCAACAACAATCATTTCGGGGCAAATGGTATTGCCATTAATATAACTCAAATGTTGAACTATCCCCACGACTGAATTAAAATACCAATCTCCATCTAACAAGTATACGACAGGGTAGCGCGCTTGAGTAAAAGTAGCCTGGTTGCCGTTATTTGGAACATAAACCCAAATGGCACGTTTTTCATTGAGTATTTTCGAATGAATACTATCTATAGTACCAATTTCTACTTTGTTGGTTTGTGCATACACACAAATATTCAGAACAAAAAAAGCGAGTATTAAAAAAAGAGGTTTCATGAGGCTAACTAATTTTCATTAAAAACATTATCGCTGTTCCAAAATCCAGGATTCCATGGAATATCGCAAAATAAATAAAAAGGGAAGGTCTGTAATAAAGGGATACACCTATCAAGGTCGCAAAAGGCAGGAATACAAGTGCACGATAAACAATGAAATTCAAATCAGGTATAAAGGGTAGGGTACAATGCTGAATAGAGAGAAACAGAACCGGAAGTAATACCGCCAACCATTTTGTCTTAACTTGTTTTTTGAGTTTGGGCATAATATAGCCAAAATAGGTCGCTAATTCGGCGAAGACAATTGTAACAGGGAATGCAATCAGTAATACATAAACCAATCCGTTTTCAATAGTCCCAAACATCATTTCTGTCGGCACATTAACGTCATTCCATATTAATAAACTTAAAAAATAACCAGGCGCAAAAACAATGGGGACAGAAATTATTATTATTCCAAGAAAGATTAAAAGGTCTTTTTTTAAATGAACTCGGCTAAATTTGAATAAATGTAAGAACTTACCTCCTTCTTTCCGAAACAACAAAACTAAAAACGCTATGCTGATAATATTTGTGAGCGTTGCCGTTAGCAGCCAATATGTCTCAGATGCTTTCCATGAATTAGCGATGATGGCAATCGTTGTTTGAAATGCCAAAAATAAAACAAGCCGACTCACAAGCAATAACAAAATAGTTGTATTGGATGATTTAGTTGGCTGGCTTATTGCGGCTTCAGTCATTGTAATTATCTTTTCAATTTATGTATTTTTACACGCTAACACTTATTCGCAAGTGTTCCTTGCACTTGCCATTTAGATCAGTTACAAAATTATAATATTTCTCAATAATGGCAAGTCTGGACTATGAACTTTGTTTTTTTGCATGCGTTGGAAATTCACTCCACCGCCGGCCCTTCCGAGTCCTCGGAATGCAAACCGGCCCCACGCGCAAGCATAGAAGTCACGATCTTGCAACATTCAAGTTGCAAATTCGCTGATTAAGAATGCAGCCAGGATCTCAGCGGCGGGTGGACTCCCAAAACGCCGGGCAGGTGTGGGTAGAATGACTCATTTGTTAGTCCATCGTGCAAGGGCGCTTGCGTTCCGAAATGGAATATCAACTATGTTTTAATATTTTACAAATTCCGCTCTGCGAATAAATAATTTTTAAAATAATGACTTAGCTCTTTATGTTTCATTTCGGCCAACGCTTGCCGATGGACTTACAGATGAGTCAGAGGCGGGGAAGGATCGTTTTGGGAAAGCGTT
>PHDH01000101.1 GCA_002840935.1 Bacteroidetes bacterium HGW-Bacteroidetes-21
ATTAGCAAAGCATTTCTTAATAAAAAGTGGACTGATTACGAATACCGTTCATTATTGAGCAAAGAAAGCAATTTTAAAAAGGCAATTCTTCCGATATGGCACGATATTACTCAAGAAGAAGTTAAATCATTTTCACTTTACTTGGCTGATAAGTTTGCATTAGATACCAAGAAAAACAATATTGAAGAAATTATTAAGAAGCTATTGGAAGTAATTAGGCCTGATATTTATGAAAATTTAAGTCGTTTATTATTGTTTAAAAAGCTTTTAAGTGAAGCAAAAACAGAATATGCAAAAACCTCTGATTTGAAATGGGGAGAAAAGCAAAGAGAAAACTTGACACCAAAACAGGTTGTTAGAATCAAAGGGTTCTTCTATTCAATAGGACAAGTTCTTGAGACAAGTCTCGAAGATACTATTAATTGTTACCTGTACGACCATCATCCTGAACGAGAAATCCAAACTTGGGAAATCATGAATGTTACTTTTATGGAATTCATTAAACAAGAAAAGATTGTTGATGATAACATAAAAAGGGAAATTGCAAGACAATTAATATTGATTTCAATGGGAACATTATCAGAAGAGACAGTTTTATCAGTTGAACAATTAACGAGACTTTATGAGATATGGAAACAGAATTATTATCCATTTTAAAACAACATACCGCCAACACACAATATAGCCAATAAGGGTTTCAGAGGTATGCGAAGGTATGTATTCCGCTTCAACTTTTCGTGTACCTTGATAGGAAATCACACGCAATCCCTTACTGGCCATATTGTCAAACGTTAGCAACCATACTAGAAGAATGACAGTGCTATGAAAATAAACGGACAACCTGAAATGAAAAAGTATTTTAATGAAAATTAACTTGACAATATTAATTATTTTTTTTGCCCTGAATATATTTGGACAGATTCAACAACCCAAAATACCGACTATTCAAGTCTTTGAACCCATTGTTCCTAGTCAGAGTTTCCCTAATCAAAATAATAATCCTAATTATAATAAAGCACCAACAGGGACTGAATTATATGAAAAAGACAGACAAGAACAAATACGCCGTCAGCAGCAATTAAATAACATTTACAGAGAATTAGACCAGTCAAATAAAAGTAATGTCAGCTATTCTTTACCGTCATGTGTTTCTTTGAAAGGTGCTGATTCATATCAATATGCTTTTACTGAGTTAAAGAAAATGTCTGAGAATTTAAATGAATTCAGCATTGCAAAAGCAAATTTTATAGTCGAAAACGCATATTATGAAAACACTGGTAATTATCAGAATTTCGAGAAAACCATTAAAGAAATAGGACAGTTTTTAGATTTAAAAATGCAAGAATATGGTTTTGACCCAAACGATAATCTTGCAAAAAACATGCTCTTATTTCGATTTTTCACAGACACTTTAGAAATAAAATCAATGAACCAAAGACACTATCCTTTTAAATACGACTTTGACGATTACTCAGGTAAAGAAGACTGGTCTAAAATGTTCGTTTTAAAAGCCCTAATGACTAATTCAGGTCAGTGCCATTCATTGCCACTTTTGTATTTAATTATTGCAGAAGAAATTGGAGCAAAAGCACAATTAGCATTTTCTCCCGGTCATACCTATATAAAATTTAAAGACAGTAATGGAAAATGGTATAATGTAGAACTGACTAATAGTATGCTGACAACCGATGCTTTTATTTTACAATCGGGCTATATAAAAGCGGAAGCTTTGCAAAACAAAATTTATATGCAGCCAGTAAATGAAAAACAATTACTATCTCACGCACTTTTTGACTTAGCAAAAGGTTATGTCGCAAAATATTGTTACGATGAATTTGTTGGAAAAGTGGTTGAGGAAGCTATAAAACTTGATTCGACAAACATTATGGCTCATACATTAAAATCGGATTATTTAACTGTAAAATTTCAATACATTTCACAGCAATTAGGCATTAACGAACAGAATTACAAACAAAAACTTGCTCAATATCCTAAAGCAAAGGAGGCATTTATTGCAAGAAACAAACAATATGATAAAATAGACTTTCTCGGTTACGAAGATATACCAGCCGATGCTTACGAAAATTGGCTTAATTCTTTAAATGAAGCAAAGCAAAAGCAACAAAGCGAACAATTGTTTATCGACATTAACAAAAAAATTGAAATCCGAAAACATTGATTTAAAATGAAAAAAGTTACACACATATATATTATTCTTTTACTAAGTTTTACGTCGAATGCTCAAGACATTAATGGTATCTATGAACAGGCATTTAAAAAAATACATTGTATGCTAAATGAGACTTGTAGTCTGAGTTTTAAGGAGGCTGTATTTGAAGTAGAAAATGCATATTATTCAAATAAATTATCAAAAACAGAATTCGATAATAAAATTTCATTTCAAATCAATCTTATAAATAGTTTTATTACTTCCAGAGATTTAATATATGACTATCCGGATAAAGAAAATGTAAAAAAATGTGCTGCTATATTTTCAATAATGACAGACACAATTCCAATTCTACTTAAAAATGACGAAATAGGTTATCATATTCCTTTCTCCTATGATTTTAATGATATTTGGGGACATCAAAACTGGACAAATATGTTTGTAACCAAGTTGCTTGAAACTAAAAAAGGGAATTGTCATTCTCTGCCATTTCTTTACAAAATACTTGCTGATGAAATTGGAGTAAAAGCACATATTTCTGTTGCTCCCAATCACTTCTACATTAAACATCAGAATAAAGCGAACGGCTGGTACAATACAGAACTTACAAGCGGAATGTTTCCGATAGATGGCTGGCTAATGGCATCAGGTTATATTCACTTAGACGCCATTGTTAATCAACTGTATATGCAAGCATTAAATGACAAACAAATGATTGCTCTGTGTTTAATTGACCTTGCTAAGGGGTATGAAAAAAAACTTGGTTCAGATGCAAATTCTGATTTTATTTTGAAATGTTGCGACACGACATTAAAGTATTTTCCAAATTATATTAATGCTCTGATACTGAAAGCAGAAACAAAGAAGAAAATATTTGAAGCCTTAATGGCAAGACATCAAGCAACTTATCCGTCTCAAGTTTTAAATTTACCAGAGGCAGAGAGTATTTTTAACGATATGACTGTATTATACAGCAAAATACATGAATTAGGTTACCGTAAAATGCCCGAAGAAATGTATTTAAACTGGCTTGTTTCATTAAAAGAAGAAAGAAACAAATATGAAAACAAAAAAATTACTAATTTTAACACAAAATCAGAATAATATGAAACGTCTGTTTTTAATTTCCGCAATTTTAATTTGCTACACTTTAGCAAATGCTCAAAATCCTTTTGAGGCTTATGGTTATACTCCTAAAATTGCAACCTTAAGTCAAGGTAAGTATAACGAATTTCACGATCTTGACACTATTGTACAGATTGGAACAGTTTTATTTAACACAAAATCAAAACAAATTGTTGCGTTTCTGCAAACTGACACACTTTATTCAGAAGCAACTTTACAACCTGACATTGTAAGTATGTGGATGAGCCCAGACCCATTATCGGATGAATATCCGAGCAATTCTCCTTATATGTATTGCCTTGGCAATCCGATTGTTTTAATTGACCCAGACGGGCGTTACGTTGATTGGTATTTAAGTCTAAAAAGTGGACAAGTTGAACACCACGATGGTAGTGATAATCTGTTTGACCAAGGGCTTGTACACTTAGCACCAGACAATGCATCGGTAGGTGATATTCAGGACGCTCTAAGCCAAAGAAATTACAGTTACCAAAAAGACCCTTCTGTGCCGGGTGGTTTTAGAGTTGATACAGAAAAGCAATACAAGGGTTGGACAATGATGCAGTATTATAGCCCTGATATTGTAGGCACTATACTTTTTATGAGTTTGGGGACCGGAGGAACTACTGAGCAAGTAGGAAAAACTGCTGCCAGATCAGCTATTGCAAATGTAACCAAAACAAGTACTACTGTTCTAAAAGGTGCTGTAAAAAACAATTATAGCCGTTTTGTAAGTAAAATTCCGGCAAATTCTAAATCAAATGCTTCGTTCCAGTTATTGGATGATGGGAATTACTTATTCCAAGCAACTTCACCAGGTAAGGTTCCAGGTTCTAGTGCATTGTATCAGAAATGGGTAAACTCACAAGGTGAAACTTTTAAAATGATTAAAACAACGTTTGCACCAGATGGGAGCATTATTCACGTAAAACCTAAATATTGATATGAGAAATAGAACAGAGATATTAAAGAATTTAGTTTTGCTTCAAGATAACATTGAGAATTTAAAGATAGAATTATCGAAATTTGTTTGGGATAGTGAATTACCTTTATACTCAATCAGTATTGAAGATTTTACAAGTGTCTTGAAAAGATGTATCAATAATGAAATTGATTTTAAAATTCTAACAAGTTGGGCGAATGCGATTGAATGTAGAGATGATATAGAGTTTAAAAATGAAGTATTGCAAGAAATTGTTTTTGAGATAGCCAATCCTGAAATAAATGGAAATATAACTAAAGAAAGATTACAGGAAATAGTTAATAAATTGCTTTTAAAAAGTTCTATTTAAATAAAGACAGGGCAAAAAAAATAAATGGTTGTCCGTTTGAACACAAAATGAAAATAAGTCATGACAAATGACAGTTATAGCACTGATTGACAATATAGTACGGTTGCTAACAGCAAGCAAGCATAATTTTGCCGAAAACTTGTACCTTGACATTAATGTTGAAACGTGGGCAAAACCTATGCCTGCTTGCGGCCCGTTATGGGCAAGGCTATCAAGACAACATTGCAAAAGAAAACCATATTGTCTGACAATTTGGCATATTATTTTTTATGGAATAATATTTGAATTTTGCATTTAACGAATTTATTAAATCGTAAAAAATTTAAGATGCAAAACAATTACTTGACTTATTATCAACTACTCGGAATTGAAACAAATGCTTCGACAGAAGATATTCTCAAAGCTTATAAAGAAAAAGCGAAAGAGTATCATCCCGATAAAAACGATGGACACCATACTGCAAACAAGTTGTTTCAGTATATTCAAGAGGCAAAAGAAGTTCTTATTGACACACAAAAGCGACTTGAATATGATTATATGGCGGGCATTATAAAAAGACCAGAACCTACTTCTAAAGTAATTCGAGTTCCATATCCAGTGAAACAAAAGGTAAACAAAACAGACATTGCAGCAGCAGCAATTGGTGCAGCAGCAGTCGGCTTACTAGTAGGAATATTTTTAGGAGGTTCAGGAAAAGGAAAATAAAAATAATAATTAACAATAAAAAAATGGCAGAACAAACACTTAATCAAACATTTGATGGCTACTGGAGAGAGCCTAATAAAAGTGGTCTCCCAAAAAGTTCAGGAGTATATTGTGTTTATGAATGTACTCACAATACGTCTGAAAAAACGGTTTCTATTCATAAACTAATCTATATCGGTGAAGCTGCGGATGTGAACCAACGTGTTGCAACGCATGACAGACTCGAAGATTGGAAAAAGCATGTTAGACAAGGAAATGAATTATGCTATAGTTTTACTCCAGTAGATTCTTATTACAGAGAAAGAGTTGAAGCAGCATTCATTTTTAGACATAAGCCACCTGAGAATACAGAATATGTAAAGAACTTTCCATTCGACAAGACAATAGTTAAATCAACAGGTAAAATAGCGTTAATAGACGAGTTTTTTGTTGCCAATACAACAAAATAATATTTCTTTTGGAAACTTAAAATCTAAATAAATGGCATTACTATTACAACACTAACACTTCTAAATGAATACATTGGTGGAGTGATGAATAGAGCGGATCACCATGCTGAAAATGTTAATTAAATAGTATTGATATTTGCGAGAGTAGTAATGTGGGGAGCTACACAAGATGCAAAAGTAATGGGCAATGCTAAAAAGAAAAACACCAGCTTATGAAAAATAGAATTAACTATTATAAAAATAAAACAGAACAACGACTTTTTAGTGAAAGTACAACTCTTGAAAAAGCTGTTAAAAATGAGTTCGACAGATTAAACGAATGGTTAAATGCAACTGGTGATGAATTTGATATTTTTCTATCACATAGTTATTTGGATAAAAAAATAATTTATGGTCTTTACCGTGATTTCACTGACATGGGGTTTTCTGTTTATGTAGATTGGATAAAAGACAGAAAACTTGATAGGTCAAAAATATCAAAACAAACTGCTGCTGCTTTGAAAGAAAGGATGCAACAATCAAAATGCTTATTTTATGCAACTTCAAATAATACAAGTCAGTCCATTTGGATGCCATGGGAACTAGGCTATATGGATGGATTAAATGGAAAAGTGGTTACATTTCCATTATTAGAAGATGACGAAGAAGAGTATTATTTGCCAGAGTATCTAAGTCTTTATAGTTACGTTGAGAAAGCTCAAGTTAAAGGTAAAAGACAAAGTGCTTTATGGGTGCATGAGAATGAAAGCAAGTATGTAAAATTAGAAAACTGGTTAAAAGGACAAAATCCATATCATCATGAGTAAAGAAAAACATTTAGAATTTATTCAAGGTGTCATCAATAGACATAACTCAAATTCATTTATGTTGAAAGGATGGGCAATTACTATTGCATCAGCATTATACGCCTTAGGTGGTACAATAAATCAGCCCTTCGTTATATTTATTGCACTTATTCCAATCTTTTTATTTTGGGGGTTAGATGCATTTTACCTTGCAAATGAGCGATGCTTTGTAGATTTATACAGTTCTGTAGCAAAAGGGAAATATTCAATCCAGACAAAGAGAATTTTTAAGAAAGAGTTTGTTGATGGCAAAACTGATCTGAAAACTGGAGAAATTCCTGATTTTGAAATGAATTTTAAGAGATTCAAAATATGGAAAGACAACCACTGTTGGCAGGTTGCAAAATCAAATACAATTTTATGGTTTTATCTTCCCTTATCTATTACATCAATATTAGTATTTGCAGTGCTTTTGACTATAAATACTAATGATCCTAAAACTTTTAATGTTAAGGCAAAAATAGAAACAGATACACTAAGGTTGAAAATGAATGAAAACCCATATGAAATAATTAATAATATTTATAATACTGAGAAACAAACAGATAGTTTAAAAACCACTAATTAATAATAAAATGGCAAGAAAATGTTTTTATAGTTTCCATTACAAGCCAGATAACTGGCGTGTTTCTAAAATTAGAAATATTGGAACAGTTGAAGGTAATAAACCTGCAAAAGATAATGATTGGGAAACCATTACCGGTGGAGGTGATAAAAAAATTAAAGAATGGATTGCTGAACAAATGGAAGGCAGAACTTGTACAATAATACTTGCAGGTTCAAATACTGCTGACAGAAAATGGATTAATTATGAAATTGTTCAATCATGGGATAGAGGTATGGGAGTTTTAGTAATTTTCATACATAATATCACAGATGTGAATGAAAATCAATGTTCTAAAGGTGCAAATCCGCTTTATTATGTAACACATGGTCCAACTAAAAGTAGACTTTCAACAATAGCTAAAGCCTATGACCCACCGAGAACTACTAGCAAAGGAGTATATTCATATATTGCAGAAAATATTGATGAATGGATTGAAGAGGCAATTAGAATCAGGAAAGAAAATTAAAAAAGCCCAGCCCATAACATGCGGTATATTTTATTGCCGAGATAGTGCTGAAATCAAGGTCTGTGGCTCGCTTCAAACTTCATCACGGTTTGACAGTGACGTGCTCCGAAGTCGGCAACAAAAACATACCGCTGTCCGTTAGGTGCAATGCTTAAAAAAAAACAGATACAATAATAAACTGAAATATGAAAAATAAAATTACTCTAATAAAATTAGGACATGTTGGACATTTGGTAAATCTTGAGAAAATTAGAAAATGGAAATCTGACATATTTGAAGTTACAGAAATACATTGCGTAGAACACCTTCCTGAAAGCAATGTTAATGATGGATTTTTAGACCAAAAATTCACAATTAAGGAATTGAGTAAAATAATATCTTGCCCGAAAAATTCAGATATAGCTGTTGCAATTATGCCGTATCGATTTATTGACAACTTTTATATGCATAGAATAAGCAATAATTGTGTTGTAATATCTTTATATGGGATACCTGAAATACTAGAAATAGACAATATTTCAACCGAGAATTTTATTTTAAAACAGATTTATGAAATTTGTGCCATAAAATATCTTGTAAAGGACATATCAAGTAGTGATGTTTATGAATTTGTTCACAGAGATACTAGGGGCTGTATATTCGATCTGAATGGAGACAGGGAGGATATTCTTTATAATACAGAAAAACCAATAATTTGTGAATCTTGTAAAGACACATTTAAAAAGAAGCAAATTAATTCAACGACAATATCAACCTTGGAAAAGGAATTAAAAAAGATAAAAAAGCCATTAATTTTAAGAATAGAAAGAAGAATAAAGAAATATCCTTTTGCTGCAATAATTATTAGCGGACTAATTGCAATTTCTCTTAACCTTATTGCTAGTCTAATTTGGGACTTGACAAAGGAGTTACTTAAAAATCAATAAAGCACAGCACCTAACACCATGCAAGAATTTAGCGGGCGGTTTGTGCAATTTGACACTTTTAACAAAGGTCATACTTTTCAGCGGTTTGACAAGAACTGCAAGAAAATGCCCGCCAAATCCTGCATTGAACCGTTAGCAAACATTTTATTAATAAATGACACCAGAAACATTTGAAATAGAAATCAAAGATTTAACTCATAAGTTGATTGAAATGGCAAGAGATTTTTCAATAAACAAAATCTCTGACAACTGCTTATATATTCTATCCCAAATAAATAATGATGGTTCAAACAACTTAAATGAAATAAGGAAAGCAAGGATTCAAAGCAATGAGAAGAAAACCCCCAAGAGGTTAAATGAGATTACTTCAGACTTATTTTCAATATACAGTGATTTATATGATATCAATCTTTATGTATACAAAGCAAAATCGAATCTGACACTAATTGAAATTCAATATTTCAGAAAATCTAATTTATCTCAAGAATATCAAATAAAAGTAATGAATAATAAACCTATGACTCATTGCAAAATTAACATTCCTTATTACGCTGAGACTAATAAAGAAAAGTTTGACATAAACTGGGAATTTGGAGGATTAAAACATGATTGGAAAATGTTCTGGTGGAAAAGAAATATTCGAAAAGAATTAAGAAAAAACGTTTGCTAACAGCCGTCACCTGCAATAAATTTATAGGGGACAGGGAGTTGGGGGATGAAAAAGTTTTACTTATCTTTGGAAAGTCGCAACTTTAGCATGGGGATTGACAGCAAAAATTTACATGCAGGTGGCGGCGTCACGTTAGCAAACAGTTTAAAAAAACCACCCATTAACTCAAACATGATTAACAAAAGCAAGCTGAACCTGAAATTTTAGTCATTCAATATTAAACCTAACAATTTTAAATATTCATATATGAAAAATAATATACTACTATTATTACTTGGAATTTCACTCAATTTGACTGCTCAAGAAAACGAGGTTAGATTTTTATCAGTCAATTATTTTCAAAAAATATGTTTAAAGGATTTTGGTATTATTGGAAATAGTCAAAATCCATTACTTCCTACATTAAACAATAATGCTAGAATGCACGGCATGGAATTATATGGAGGTATAGGTAGAAATTTATATGTTGGATTATCTGCAATTGGAAGTTTAAATGACAAGAAGAATGAAAATGGTTATACTAGTTGGGGAGGAGCAACAGGAACATTTAGTTTAGAATATAGAATAAATAAAAAGAATTTTTTTATTGGTACTGGACTAGGTTTAGGTTGTGGTAGATTTACTTATTCGACCGCATTTATAGACGGTAGTAATAGTTTAACATCACATGTAGATGCAATTTTTGCAGAACCCAAATTGAAAATTGGATATGTATTAAATAATAAATTAGTTTTAAATGGAGAGTTATCACGTATTTTAGGTATAACTGGGAATGAATATTTTGTTGGAGCAGATGTTTCAAAAAATATCTTTCCTGAAAACTTTATTTTGGGATTTGCAATTGGGTACAAATTTCCAATTTTGACTAAATGAATAAAAAACCGTTTGCTAACAAAGTGTAAATGCCATAAGGGTTTCAGAGGTATGCGATGGTCAGAAGTCCGCTTTAACTTTTCGTGTAACTTGATAAGTAATCACCCGCAATCCCTTACGGCACTTACACTCGACCGTTAGCATTCATTATAAAATAGACAAATACATTTGGATAATTGTAACTTATAAATTACCTTTGCATAAAATACTTTGAGTGGAGAGGATTAGAAAAATAATGGCTTATAAGCATTACTTTGAGGAGTTCTTATCAGAGCAACCTATCAAAGTACAGAATAAGATCTATAAAATACTTGAGATTGTTGAGTTTCAACAGATAATTCCATCAAAGTATTTAAAACATATTGAGGAGACAGAAGGACTATATGAAACAAGGTTTTCGCTTGGCAGTAATATCTGGAGAGTTTTTTGTTTCTTCGATGAAGGTAAGTTGATTATTCTGCTAAATGGGTTTCAGAAAAAGTCACAGAAGACACCCAAAGTAGAGATTGATCTGGCATTAAGACTAAAATCAGAGTATTTTAAAGAAAAGAAAGAGAGGAAATGACATATGAAAAACAAGAATTCAAATCTTAACGACTGGAAAAACATAAAGGACAAACAGTTTGGGAGAGTTGGTACTAAGAGAAGGGATCAACTTGACAGAGAAGTAAGAACTTTAAAAATTGGCTTAATGCTCAGACAAGCCAGAGAATCAAAAAACATGACACAGGAGGATCTTGCAAAGGTAATTGAAAAGAAAAGGACTTATATTTCAAGAGTCGAGAATGATGGTAGTAACATGACATTAAAGACACTACTTGAAATTGTTGAAAGAGGACTTGGAGGTAAAGTTACAATTGGAATAGAAATATAACGAAATGCCGCCGTCAAACTGTCTAATAACCCTTCCTGTTTATAAATACACAAGTTATTAACAGTCAGTAATATATCTGCATTACTATTTGGTATTACTCTGATTATTATGTATATTTGATGCATGAAATACATTCAAGGAAATAATAGAGAACAGACATTTATTTTTCCGGTATCATTAGATGCGTCGATAGGTAAAGACAATGAAGTTCGGTTAATAGATGCTTTTGTAAGCAGTTTGCCGTTGAAGGAGTTCATCACGACCAAGCGGGGAATGTACCATTCGTCCTCTTGACGCTGGATTGATGTTTAAACTAACGTCAGATTCGCTATTTCCAGAAATGACCCTGCAACAAAATATTATCCATAATACTGAAGCAAATATTTTGTACATTTGGTGAGTTAATAGACGAACTGACGTTGTGCACAAGCAAAGAACCTGACACTTAATGACGAAACATGATAAATTATTTTATTTTCGTCAATAAGACCGTATCTTTGTCAAAAAAGAAAAATGATAGAAAGAGAATTATACTTAAAACGATTAAGACAATTAAAAGACCAGGACTTAATAAAAGTAATAACTGGGATAAGACGATGTGGGAAATCAACACTGCTTGAGGCATTTAAAAGTGAGTTGCTTAATGATAGTGTAGCGCCTGAAAACATTGTTTTTATTAATTTTGAAGAGCGAGAGAATTTGCATCTCACCAATTGGACAAAGCTATATGACGAGATTATCGAAAAAGTAAATCCCATGGAAAAGTACTATATTTTCCTAGATGAAGTTCAACTTATAACTGATTTCGAGAAACTTGTTAATAGTTTATTCACCAAAAAGAACATTGATTTATATGTTACAGGTTCAAATGCTTATTTGTTATCAAGTGAATTAGCAACTCTCTTGACAGGAAGGTATATTGCATTAAATTTACAAACATACTCTTTTAAAGAATATACCTCAGCGTTCAAAGAGGAGAAAAATACAGATAAACTGTTTCGAAAATATATTAATGAAAGTAGTTTCCCTGAGGCAGTTACACTTTCTAAAAGTGATGAAAACTTAGTAAATGACTATATACAATCAATATACGATACAGTAATAATAAAGGATATTGCACAGCGACATAATCTAAGAAACGTAAACAATTTGCATCGTATTGTCAGTTTTCTATTTGATTCAATAGGTTCTTATGTTTCACCAACCAATATAGCAGCTCAATTAAATAAAAACTCCTCAAAGAAGATATCGCATAATACAATCATCAAATATTTAGATTTTCTTACTCAATCCTACATTTTATATGTTGCACCTCGTTTTGACATTAAAGGAAAGGAATTACTTTCCACAAATGAAAAGTATTATGTTGTTGATTTAGGTTTAAGAAATATTACGACAACAAATAAACATGAAGCTGATTTAGGACGCAAGCTTGAAAATATAGTGTATTTTGAATTGTTAAGACGAGGAGGAAAAGTTTATGTTGGAAAACATAACGATAGAGAAATTGACTTTGTAGTTCAAAAAGCGAACAATGAACGAGAATATTACCAAGTGGCATATACTGTTAATGACGAAAAAACATTTAATCGTGAAATTTCGGCATTTAAGAATATTAAGGATAATTATCCAAAATATTTATTGACACTTGATTTTGATAATACTAGTATAGATGGTATCCAAAAATTAAATGTAATTGATTGGTTACTTCAAAAATAAAAAAACTAATGCCAGTGCATAATAAGTAAGTTTCCCCGCCAAATCGGGGCAGGCTATGTGGTCGAGGCACGAGACCCAACATGATCCCGAGGCTTCGGGATATGTTGCACGCTTTTTGTCCTGACCTGTTTAATCCTATACAGCGTCAGGAGAAGCCC
>PHDH01000102.1 GCA_002840935.1 Bacteroidetes bacterium HGW-Bacteroidetes-21
CAAATAATTATTCTTTGTAATTTTCGAAGGATCAATGAACGGATGGTTTGCATTGGCTTCCTGAACTCTTTCTGTGCGAACCAGATCGTGCCATCTTTTCCATTCGAAAGCAAACTCCCATGCACGTTCGCTGAGAACAGCATTCCGAAATCCATCTTTTGAAAGGCCAGCCAAATCAACGGAAATATTTGGTGTATTTATGTCAAGTCCATTGGCACGACGGCGAATTTTATTGATGGCTTCATACACCTCTGCATCAGGTGTCGGCAGGGTTTCATTCTTTGCTTCAGCAAAAATCTTCTGTACATCATCTCCGGTTGCAACTCCGGGTTTTACAAATTCTTTCATAAGATATGTTTATTTTTTCTCAAAATTACAAAAATTCGGATTACAACCACCGTTTTATTCAATATGCTTAACTGTCATTTTGTCGTATTTTTCCAAATGGCAGATTATTTGATAACTTTGCGCGACTATAAATGACTTCAGAAATGGAAGAAAAAGAAATACTCAATAAAGAAGATCAGGCTACTACGACTGAGACCGAAGTAAATCAAGAAGCAGAAATTCAAGACAATACCACAGAAAACGAACCCGAAGCGAAAGAAAAAAAAGACTTTTTTGGAAAAAAGAAAAAAACGGGAAAGAAAGAAAAAGACACAGAGAAAATTGTCGAATTAACTCAAAAATTGGGTGAATCTAACGATAAGTACATACGATTAGCGGCTGAATTCGACAATTTTCGCAAAAGGACCATCAAAGAGAAGTCAGACTTGCTCAAATATGGCGCTGAAACGGCACTATTAAATCTTATACCCGTAGTTGACGATTTTGAACGTGCTATGAAAACAATAGAAAACGTTCCTGTCGACGACCCCGTAAAATCAGGCGTACTATTGATTTATAATAAATTTAAAGAATATCTTACACGACAAGGCATTAAAGAAATCGAAATAAAAGATGGCCTTTTTAACACCGATGAACACGAAGCTATTACACGATTCCCCGCTCCATCAGAGGAACTCAAAGGGAAAGTTATCGATGTTGTAGAAAAAGGGTACTATTATCACGAGAAGGTAATAAGGTTTGCCAAAGTAGTCATTGGAGAATAATAAGAATATGTCAAAAAGAGATTTTTACGAAATACTTGAAGTATCCAAATCAGCCTCCAAAGAGGAAATAAAAAAGGCATACCGTCAAAAAGCCTTGCAGTATCATCCCGACCGTAATCCGGGCGATAAAGCGGCTGAAGAAAAGTTTAAAGAAGCTGCCGAAGCATACGAAATACTGAGCGACGATGCTAAAAAGCAGCGTTACGACCAATATGGACATGCGGGTGTTGGCAATTCTGGCGGCTATAGCGGTGGCGGCATGTCTATGGATGACATTTTTTCACATTTCGGCGATATTTTCAGTAATTTGGGTGGATTTGGCGGCTTTAGCGGATTTGGTGGTGGTGGTGGTGGACAAAGAGGAGGCGGTCATAAAAAAGGCAGTAATCTACGCATTAAAGTTAAACTGAGTCTGCTTGAAGTCGCCAAAGGTGTTGAGAAAAAAATTAAAGTCAAAAAAATGGTCACCTGTAAGACCTGTAAAGGCTCAGGAGCTGCAGATAGTAATAGCGTTACGACCTGTTCAACCTGCCGTGGCAGCGGACATGTAACCCGCGTTACCCGAACCATTTTAGGCGCCATGCAATCTACCGCTATTTGTTCGGCTTGTAATGGCGACGGAAAAGTTGTCACTAAGCCTTGCTCCACCTGTCGTGGCGAAGGCATAGTTCAAGACGAAGAAATTATTACCATTGACATTCCCGCCGGTGTTGCAGAAGGCATGCAACTTTCTGTTTCGAATAAAGGAAATGCAGCCCGTCGTGGTGGCATAAACGGGGATTTGATTATAGCCATTGAAGAAGAAGCACACGAAGATTTGCAGCGGGATGAATCGAATTTGATTTATAATCTGTTTATTTCCATCCCCGACTCCGTTCTGGGAAAAGCAGTCGAAATACCTACACTCGAAGGACAGGCTAAAGTTAAAATCGAACCCGGCACATTTTCCGGCAAGCTACTTCGACTGAAAGGCAAAGGCCTGCCCGATGTAAATAGCTATCATAGAGGCGATTTAATTGTACGTGTTAATATTTATATCCCCGACAACGTCTCCAAGGAAGAACGAAAACTGCTTGAAAAACTAAACGAATCACCCAATTTCAGCCCCAGCAAAGAAAATCAGCGTTCTTTCTTCAATAAGTTTAAAGATTATTTTCAATCTTAATTATTTTGCCACATCCAGAAGTTTCTGATAATAGGCTGTTTTCAGAAGATTGCCCTTTTTCATATAATACTTCCAAATAGGAATAATCTTTTCTTTTTCCTGTGGTTTTATGGCAATAGCATTCTCGAAACATTCAATTCCACGTACCGTATCTCCCAGTGAAACATACTGAGCACCAAGAGCCGCCCAGCCATAATCACTTTTAGGATAGATTTTCTGAAACTCGATCACATATGGTCTTAAAGAATCAGGCTGACGCAATTCAGCATACAGTAAAATAATACTTTGCCATGCCTGCTCAAATGAAGGTTCTTTGTCGGCTGCCATACGATAATAATACTCTGCGCTATCTTTTTTCTGCAACATTTGAAAGGCCTGACCGAGATTAAAAAAAATTTTAAAATTTCCGGGATCCATTAACCTTGCTTTTTCGGCATGTAACAGTGCTTTGGGAGCATCGTGATAAAATGAAAGAAAAATAGTCGACAAATTATACTCCGCTTTAGGATTGTCGGGATACAATTCCAGCGTTCTTTCGTAATGATGAACTATGGTCATAAGTTTCTTCTCCATGTCCTTCACCTTTTTCCCGGCAGTGACTTGTTTGTATACTTCATCAAATACAGCTGTAGCATATATATCATTTGCTTTCACCGAGGCATCAAGATAGGGCATATCTGCATTAAATAATATTGGACTGCTTTTCCAGTCTTTATTTCTGCTAATTGTTTTCCCTGAAAAAGTAAATATTAATCCCATAAAAATTACCCAGACCATAATAGTCCGCTTGCCTTTCATATTATTATTGGCCAATAGCGACTTATTCAACAGATACAATAGCCATACTATGATTATTGCATAACCCAGCACAGGAAGGAAAAGCATACGTTCTGCCACAATACCGTTAAGGGGAATAAAAATATTTACAAAGGGCAATAAACTTAAAAATATTATGGAAAGACCTAAAGCAAAAACGGGACTCTTCCTAATTTTTAATAGACTATATGTCAATAATACGCCAGAAACAATAAATGAAATCCAAATAACAATATTCGACAATGAGGGTTCAGGAATTACATACATTCCATAATAATACAATAATGGATGCGGGAAAACCAAGAGTTTAATGTAAATCCAAAGACTGTAAAAAGCAAGAAAAAAAGAATTGGAATAATTATTATCTACATGTAATGGATTTTCGAACGAAAGCAGGTCAACCTGTTCTGCCGGCAAAAACCATTGAGGAATTTTAAAAAACACATAAGTTACAATCAAACCCAGTAGAAGAATAATGTAAACTCTATATGAACGAAATACAGAAGGCCAGGAATTACCCCTCATCATTTCCCTGATTATAAACATGGCAGGAATTAAAAGCACCATTACTACAGCCGTTTGTTTAGAAAGGAATGCGAGAATAAGAAATATTAGTCCTGAGAGTAATCCTAAAACACTTTTTCTGTCAATAAACTTGAAAAAACTAGAAAAACTAAGTAACGAAAAAATTAAGCAAAGAATTTCTTCTCTATTTTTTAATGACGCGACAACCTCTGTATGAACAGGATGAGCAATAAACAACAGAGTAACCAACATCCAAAAATAAGCAGAAATTTTACCGTCAAAAAAAACAGAGAAAACGTAAAAAATCAGACATGCACATATTATATACAAAAGAACGTTTATCAAATGATGCATGAATAAATTCTCACCATATAACTCATATTCCAATGCATATGTAGCTTTCGTTAATGGCCTATACCCAAAACTCCATTCTTTACTAGCATAATACGGACTGGTAAAAATTTCCGGAATTCCAGCCGCCCCTTGCTGAACAAGCGTATTATTCCTAACGACAAACTCATCATCAAGAGCATATCCATTCCTTATCGAATTCCCATAAAGAAGCAATGAGAGAGCGAAAAACAATATGTATATGTAGGGATTTCTAATACTGACTTTCATTTTTCAACGAACTATGGTTAATAAATACACTAAAGTATATTTTTTTTAAATTCAATAATAGGTAATATTGCTAAAATGTAAAAAACACTAAAAATAGTGACCTCTTTTTGCTATTCTAAAAGACGAACACTATTTTTGTCAAAGACAAATTATGATGAAGTATTGTAAATCATTTTTCTTTTTATTGGTATTCGTAGCTCCCACCCTTTTGTATTCGCAGTCAATGAATACAGAAATTACTATAGATCAGACTACTGATTCTATCGCAATAGGGCCCGAAGAAGTAGAAGAATCAGAAGTAGAAGAAGCAGCTGTTAGTTTAAGCCTTATAGATAAGCTTAAATTAAATCCAGAACTTTTTTATGTTTGCATTCCTGACACCCTTTTTAACACTCCTGCATACGACAAATATCAATTTTGGGATTCACTAGATATACATCCATATGTATCAGATCTTACTCGATTAAAAGACACTATTACACTTGTTCTTGAAGACAGTATTAATAAATACTATCATCCAATTTATGGGAAAATTAATTCGGATTTTGGGTGGCGCAAATGGAAATACCATTATGGTATTGATGTAGATTTGAATACAGGAGATAGTCTTGTTGCTGCATTTGACGGCATGGTTAGAATTGTAAAAAAATCCAAATCCTATGGCAATGTAATAGTAATTAGACATGATAATGGTTTGGAAACCCTTTATGCTCACTTATCTAAAATCAATGTAGAAGTAAACCAAAGAGTAAAGGGAGGAGAGTTTATTGGCAAAGGAGGAAATACAGGCAGAAGTACGGGCCCTCACCTCCATTTTGAAATACGATATCTGGGTGGAGCTTTTAACCCTAACGACATTATAGATTTTGCAAATGGAACATTAAAATCTCCTACTTTAAATGTCGATGCTGCACATTTCGCATACATCAACGAAGTCAGACTTGTTCGTTACCATACTATTCGCAAAGGAGACACCTTGGGCCATATTGCGATGAAATATGGAACTTCCGTGTCACGTCTGTGCAAATTGAATAAAATAAGCAAGAACACGATACTTCGTGTTGGTCGGAAAATAAGGTATACATAGCGTTTTAATATGACAGAACAACCCGTTTCAAGTTCAGGAAAAAATAAAAAGAGCGATCTGCTATATTTTTCTGTTATTATCATTCTTCTCCTTTCTAATGGATTTTTCGCATATAAGTTTTTCACTATGCGAAAAGACAAAGTCCATGTTGAAGTTGAACTGAAAGAAAAAGACACTGAAAAAGAAAAAATACAAAACGAACTGGAAACACTGTTGGCCGATTACAATACATTACAAACAGACAATAAACAGATTTCGTCTGAGCTGGAAGCCGAAAAAGAAAGAATTATTACCATGCTTGAGGAAATCAAGCAAATTAAATCGGCCAATTACTATCAGATTTCACAATATAAAAAAGAGATGGGAACTTTACGTGAAATTATGCGAAGTTACATTATACAAATTGACTCACTAAACACTCGCAATCTATTACTTGCAGAAGAAAACTATAAAGTCAAACAAGACTATCACACAATTAAGACTGAAAAGGATGAAATTGAGCAAAAGGCAGAAACATTATCTACCAAAGTGTCTCTTGCCGAAACGCTACGTGCTATGAATATCACTGTTATAGGTCTAAACGACAAAGGCAAAGAAAACAACAAGACCAAAAAAGCAGATAAGATAAAAGTCTGTTTCACCTTGGCCGAAAATGCCATCGCAAAACCAGGCAACAGAATTATTTATATCAGAATATCACGCCCCGACAAACTGGTTCTTACAAATCCCGAAAACGATATGTTTAGTTACGAAGGAGAAAATATTATGTATTCAGCCCGTCGGGAAATTGACTACCAGAACCAGGATATTGACATGTGTATTTATTGGGCAAACAATGGCATGTTATTATCCGGTGTTTACAAAGTTGACTTATATAGTGACGGACGATTTATTGGCTCAGCATCATTCGCTCTGAAATAATCATGGAAAAAGCAGTCGATAAAAAAGTTCTATTTGTCGCAAATCAAGAATTAAACTGTGCTCCCAATCAACGGTTCCGTTTCGAACAATACCTTTATTTTTTCACCCAAATGGGATTTCAATGGGAAATATCCCACCTGCTTTCCTGCAAAGATGTACAGAAACTATACACTCCTGGACATTATATTAGAAAAGCAAAGATCTTAAAAAACTCCATTATCATAAGACGAAATGACATTAAACGGTTAAAGAATTTTGATCTTATTTACGTCTCCCGCGAAGCTCTGATGACAGGCTCAGTCTTTTTCGAAAAAAAACTGCACGAAAGCGGCATCCCATTTATCTTCGACTTCGACGATGCCATATGGAGAGAAAACGTTTCCCCTGCCAATAGAAAGTTCAAATGGCTTAAAAAACCATCTAAGACTGCCGATATTATTCGCATGGCCTCACTAGTCATCGCGGGAAACAACTATCTGGCCGAATACGCCCGCAAATTCAATTCTAACGTAAAAATAATTCCGACTACCGTTGATACAGATAAATTTGTCAATTTGAAAACCAAGTCCAACAAAAAGATAGTCATCGGATGGTCGGGATCCAAAACCACCATAGCACATTTCGAGACTATTATTCCAGTTCTGGATTTTATTAATGACAAATATCCAAAAAAAGTTGAATTCAGAGTCATTGGCGACGATAGTTACACAAATAAAAGGCTCAACATCAAAGGCATCAAATGGACTGCCCACGACGAAGTTGAAAAACTTAACGAATTCGATATTGGCATCATGCCTTTACCGCACGACGAATGGTCACTGGGAAAATGCGGACTTAAAGGCCTAACCTATATGTCTTGTGAAATACCTTCTGTTTTCTCCGCCGTAGGGGTTAATAACGAAATCATCACCCAGGGCCAAAATGGTTTTGTGGCTACAACCTCGCACGACTGGATACAATGTTTGTCTGAATTAATAGAAAATACCGACCTAAGAAATAAGATTGGAATTGCTGGCAGGAAAACTGTCGTTGAAAAATACTCTGTTATAGCCAACAAAGAGAAATATCTTGAAGCTTTTAATTCAGTATTAAAAGTTGGCAGTTAGTATTATTTGTTTATGGATAGAATTTAATAAAAAATAGCTCCCTTATCTCTACAAAATAAAATTACTACATTTGCGATAGATTTCGGCCCAGTAGTTCAGCTGAATAGAACGTCAGATTCCGGTTCTGAAGGTCGGGGGTTTGAATCCCTCCTGGGTCACTTTAAAATGCTCTTTTTGAGCATTTTTTATTTATAGTCAATATTAATGCTCTCCAACAATAATTGTTTTTTGCATTGTTTTATCGTTGTAAATCAACTGCAATTGATAAACTCCTTTGGCGAGTTCTGAAAGATTTAAAGGTAAAACAACCGACTTATTGGCCTTCTTCACATCTTCACTATATTTCACTTGTCCCAGCGTATTGACTACCCTTAATGTAAAGTCATTTACATTTTCGGCGTCAAACAACAGGTTAAAATCTCCATTGCCAGGATTAGGGAAAACACTAAGACCGGGATCGTCATTTATCATAGACACAGGGTTACCCACCGTATTCAGATAATTCACTTGAAAGCTTATGTCGTAATCAATTTCATCATACATGTCGTTGGGAATATCGACCTCAATATGAAGGATTTTTTTCGAATCAAAATCTTCTTCGGCATGAATCACAAGATCATATGCCCCAGATGCACTTAGAACAGAAAAACCAGTAATCTGTTGACAGTATTCGGGCAAGTCTACAGGAAGATAGATTCGTGTATTACCGAAATGAAACTTATCCCAAGCAGGGAAATATGCTACCGAAGCATCGGGTTTGTAGTAGGTGAGATTAATATTGAGAGTGGTTTCATTAACAGAGTCAATTGCAGCCGACGCGAGATTCAATTGAGTTGAGTGGTTATTTTGATAAGGATTAAAAAGCGGGTCCCCGAAATATATACGATTTGCCTTTCCGCCCAACATATAACAGGCACCTGAGTAATTTGCCGGATTAAAATTGCCAGATAATAGCACATCACATCCATAAAAATATTCACCTTGGGTATAAATTTTCAGATTGGGTCTATTTCCCAGAAAACCCATCACCACACCATCGTTGCTTCGTTTATGAATGTCTCCAAGGGGCTCGTTATAGAGAAAGGCATTATACATATCTTCTCCCTGATCGTTGGCATTATTAGCGCCACATGGGGCAAAATAGCCTGTAATACCTGTTTTTAGTATCGCCAAAGCAAAACTAAAGGTGTCGCTCATAGTGTAAAACTGAACATATCCTTGGGTGTCACCAAATGTTGCAGCAATGTCACCTTCGATCATTACCTTTTTTGGCTCCCCCGAATGACAGGCACCATTAAAAGCTACAGCGGGATATAAGTCAAGCGTGGCAATATCATAACTGGATAATCCTACCCGAACATAGGCAGGATCTTCAATTTTTGCAGGATCGTAATTCCAGACAGCAGGAACAGGATCTGTATTGCCACCTTCAAAGAGCCACAACATATGAGGATCCCCATTGTGTCCAATATCTAGAACCTTGTTGTACTGCATATAGCCTGTGTTATTCATAAAAAAGTCATGACCACTATTATTATCATTAGTTTCCATATAAATACAATTGGCAGAAGGCGGATTGAGATACTGCATATAATCACCATTAGCAGGATATACAAAATTAAGTGATGACGCAGCATAGCCACCCACATTTAATGGATAGTCCTCTATGTGATTTGTCTCAGCATAAATGATATTATTGACAAAGTCAACCGCATCCTGAGCTGTTGCTCCCGTAATAAAACCATAAGAAAAATCGCTGAAAGGATCACTGTCTAGGTTTGTACTCATGATTAATATACGTCTGACAAGATTTATATCCAGTTCTATGGGTTTCAGAACAATGGCGACATAACGTGGCTGAGCAATTGTCAGAGACGTTAAAACAGCATTTACATTGGCCGGATTATAAGTAATAACTTCTGCATTTCGATAATCTCTGATAATCCTTACGGCATCATAGTATGCATCTGTAGTATCACTCAGCGTTGTCAGTATAACATAATTACCCGAAGTCTGACTATATAGCTTGCTTTGGATAGAAATAACCACAAAAGCAATTAACAACCATGTCTTAATTTTCATAATTATAATATTTCCTTACAAATTTACATATCTTTTTGAAAAACAAAAATTTAAAAAAAAAGGCTGTCCGAAAACGGACAGCCTTTTTTTACTTAATATTAAACTTAGAATTTGTCAATTACTATAGTTGTCTGAAGCGCTTTTTCGTTGTAGATTAGCTGCAACTGATAAACACCTTTAGCAAGATATGTGAAATTCAAAGGAGCAATAAATAATCTATGTTCCTTAGTAAAATCTCCAGTATAAACAACCTGACCCACACTATTAATCAGACGAACGGTGAAATTGTCTACTGCAGGGGCTTCAAATACCAAGTTAACATTACCGTTTCCGGGATTGGGGTATACATTGAATGCAATGCCATCACTTACAAACGGAACTTGAATATCAAGAACTTCAATATCCTGAGAAACAACATCTGTTCCGCAACTGTTGGTGACAGTTTGTGTGATAGTGAATGTGCCACTATAAGGATAGGTATGTACTGGACTTTGGTCGGTTAAAGTAGTTCCGTCGCCCATCGTGTATTCCCATGAATCAGCATATTGTGATGCATCTGTAACTGTAGCCACAAGCATATCACTAGTGTATGTAAATCCAGCAATGGGAAGAGGACTGAAAGTTACAGTAATCTGAGCTTGTGCACTACAACCAGCGGTTGTACCTGTAACAGTATATGTAGTAGTAGCGCCAGGAGTACAAACTACAATGCCTGTGTTGGCATTATCCAAGAAGTCTGCAGGTGTCCACACATAGCTGTCTGCACCATTGGCAGTAATTGTCACTGACTGACCTTCGCAAACAGTTGCAGAAGTTGGATCTACTGTAACAGTTGGTGCTCCATTTTCCAGAACAGTTGCGGTAGCTTCTGCAGAACAGTTGCCATTGTTAACCGTTACTGAATAGGTTCCCATACCCAGATTTATTGCAGTTTCAGTTGACTGAGCTGAAGCATCACTCCACAGGTAGGTATTCGTTCCAGATCCACTGATAATGCTAACTGTAGCAGTACCATCCGAAGCACCGCAACCAGCATTTGTAACACTCGTATTTAATACAGGTACTTCGTTAACAGTTAATACTGCGACATCAGAAGTAATCGTTCCACAATCCCCTGTAATAACACAAACAAAACTTCCAGCATCAGCCAAAGAAGCTCCGGCAATTGTGTATGTATCAGAAGTAGCACCAGTGATATCATTCGTTCCAAATCTCCACTGATATGTTAGGTTTGTACCATTGGCAACAACAGTAAATGTAGCATCAGAGCCTTCGCAAATTGCAACACTGACAGGCTGAGTTGTAATAGCAGTTGCAGAATTTACAACCAAAATAGCTTCAGAAGATGTAACAATACCACAAGTTCCTGTGACCTCGCAAGTATAAGTTCCAGCATCAACTGAAGTTACGCCAGAAATAATGTAACTGGCCGAAGTAGCACCGGTAATGTCGGTTCCATCCAAAGCCCACTGGTAAGTCAGGTTATCACCCATTGCAACGGTCGACAATGTAACATTATCACCTTCACAAGCAGTTTGACCTACAGGTTGTGTTGTAATAGATGTAGCTGAATTTACAACAAGGGTTGCAGGACCAGTAGTTACTGTTCCGCATGAACCAGTAACAACGACATCATAGTTTCCAGCATCTGTCAAAGTAATTCCTGTAATAGTAAATGAAGAAGAAACAGCTCCGGTAATATCACTGCCATCTTTTCTCCACTGGTATGTCAGGTTAGAACCATCTGCGATCACAGTAAATGTGGCATTCAAGCCTTCACAAAGTGAAAGACCGACGGGTTGTCCTGTTATTAATGTAGCAGCATTTACAGTCAATGTAGCAGATGCAGATGTTACATCACCACAAGATCCCGTAATTACTACATCGTAACTTCCGGCATCACCAGCAGTAATGCCTGAGATTGAATATGAAGCAGCAGTAGCACCAGTAATATCTGAACCACCTTTTCTCCATTGGTACGAAAGTACAGTTCCACTTACAGCAACAGTAAATGTAGCGTTAGATCCTACACAGAGTTCCTGAGCTGCCGGTTGAGTTGTTATTAAAACATTCGCATTTACAGTCAGTACGGCCATGTTAGAAGTTACGTTTCCGCAAGTTCCTGATACAACGACATCATAGTTGCCTGCATCTGACATGGTAACACCTGAAATTGAATATGTAGCTGTAGTTGCTCCTGAAATATCTGTTCCGCCTTTTCTCCACTGATAAGTAAGACCTGTTCCGGTAGCAGCTACTGTAAATGTAACATTAACACCTTCGCAGACAGTCTGTGTAAGAGGCTGTGTAGTAATTGCAGTTACAGCATCAATTGTCAGAACTGCAACAGAAGAAGTAACATTTCCACAAGTACCATTTACAACAACATCATAGTTACCTGCATCACCGGCAACAATACCAGAGATGGAATAGGAAGCAGAAGTAGCTCCAGTAATGTTAGCACCACCCTTTCTCCACTGATAACTTAGACCCGTACCATTTGCAACTACAGTAAATGTAACATTTGATCCTGCACAAGCTGTCTGGCTGATTGGCTGAGTTGTAATAGCTGTTACCGCATTAATAGTAAGTATTGCAACATTTGATGTAACACTTCCACATGTTCCAGTAATAACAACATCATAAGTGCCAGCATCACCTGCAGCTACACCTGAAATAGTATAAGAGGCCGTTGTGGCACCAGTAATATTTGATCCACCTTTTCTCCACTGGTAAGTTAATCCTGTTCCGGTTGCTGCTACTGTGAAAGTAACATTAGTTCCGGCGCAAACTGTTTGAGTTAAAGGTTGGGTAGTAATAGCAGTTGTGGCATTTACTGTCAGGACGGCTGCTGAAGATGTAGTATTACCGCATGTTCCGGTCACAACGACATCATAGCTTCCTGCATCAGCAGTGCTAACCCCAGTAATGGTAAATGAAGCGGTATTAGCTCCGGGAATATTTACACTTGCTTTTCTCCACTGATAAGTTAATGTTCCGCTACCTGTAGCAACTACTGTAAATGTTGCATTACCACCTTCACAAACAGTAACAGCAAGAGGTTGCGTTGTAATAATTGTAGCTGCATTAAGTGTGAGTAGTGCTGCACTACTTGTAGCATTTCCGCAATCACTGGTTACATCGCAAGTATAACTGGCGACATCCCCGGCAGCTGAATTCGTAATAGTTAATGTAGCAGTATTTACACCACTAATATTTCCACCATTCACCATCACTGTTCCATTTTTCCTCCATACATAAGTAGGATTTGATCCGTTCGCAATGACGTTAAAAGTAGCTGTAGATCCGGCACAAACATCCTGATCGGTGGGTGATGTCAATGTCAGAGACAATGTAATAGTTAATGAAGCGGCGTTTGAGGTCAGATTACCACAAGTTCCAGTAACAACACAGTCATAACTTCCGGCATCACCTGCAG
>PHDH01000103.1 GCA_002840935.1 Bacteroidetes bacterium HGW-Bacteroidetes-21
CAACCCTCACATAAATTATCCAACGGATTTGGATGAGAAAATGGGAATGACGTCATTCCAGAACAAGTAGTTTGCCACCTGTAAGTATAAGGAATTGTTCCACCTGAAGCGGAATTAGTAACTACACCATTACATTCGCCGGAGCAGATAACTTCGCTCTTAGTTAGACTGTTAACAGTAAGGGGAGTTGGCTCGTTAATGGTAATGGTAGTTGTTACTACACAATGATTGTCATCCGTAACGGAAATGGTATAGTTGCCAGCACATAAGCCTGCAAAGGATTGTGGGTAGGAATACCCAACTGGACCATTACTGTAGTCATACAACAATGTGCCAGTTCCGCCAGTAGCACCAACGCTATATCCTCCGGTACAATCCCCATGACAATTAACGTTTATCAGATCTATTATGTTGATACTTATAATTTCTGGTTCTATAATAGTTGCAGTACTTACAGAAGTACATCCTTGTCCATCTGTAACTGTGACAGTATATGTTCCTGCTGACAAATTGCTAATATCTTCTGTAGTTTCTCCATTTGACCATACATACGATAATGTTGGTATTCCCAATGCAAACAAGTTAATGGATCCATTATTCAACCCATTACAAGAAATATTAGTTGGTGTTGTATTTACAATTGGGGGCAATGTCACTGGAATCTCTTCATTAATGCTTGCTGATGTACAACCGTGTTCATCGGTAATCCATCCGGTAATACTAGCTCCAGAGCATAACCCAGTTAATGGATTATTTGTTGAAGAACCTCCTCCGACTCCCGGAATAGTAAAGTTCCAGTGAAAAGTCAGGTTGCCATCACCACCTTCTCCAGTGGCAGAAATACTTCCATCACAGTTTCCTTGACAAATTTGATCAAAGAGATTAATACTTGTATAGACAATTTCATTAGGCTCTGTTATTGTTACAGATGATTCACATTGACAACCATTGTTATCGGTCACATGAACGACATAGGTTCCTGTAACTAAATTTGTAATATGTGTATCAGTTTGTCCATTATCCCATAATACTGTATAGGGTGCTGTTCCTCCTGTTATAAAAACAGATGCTTGACCATCGTTTTCTCCAAAACAACTTACATGGTTTATCTCAACAATATTGCAGGTTAAGACAGGAGGTTCAATAATTGAAACACTAGCATTAACAATGCAGCCATTATTATCAGTCACCTGAACGGTATAATCCCCTACAGTTAATCCTGTAGCTGTAACTCCTGTTTGACCATCACTCCATAAATAGCTAAATGGTGCTGTTCCACCAAAAACAGTAACCGTTGCTGTACCATTACTCGCTCCAAAACATGAAACACCAGTGGCTGAAGCAAAAGCTGTAAATTGGGGTGCGGAAATAGCAATGTGATCAGTTGCAATGCAAAAATCTCCATTTTCTCCATAACAATTACTAGTTGCTGTAATCATATACATTCCGGCACACAGATCATTAATAGTTTGAGTGGTTGCTCCATTTGACCATAAATAGTTATAAGTACATTCTTGTGGGCTAATATCAATGAATGCAGTTGCGGAACCATTGCAATCTCCTGCACAAGTAATGTTTGTTGTTGAAAAAGATATATCTAAAGGCATTTCTTCGATGAGAACATTAGAAATATATGAACAATCGTTACTGTCTGTCACTGTAACACAATAATTTCCTGGACAAAGGTTGGTAGCGAATAGGTTCGTCTGAGCTAAAGGATCATTCCATAAAAAAGAATATGGTGGACTAGGATGTGTTTCAACAATACTTGTTACTTCAGCTTCCCCATTACATTCGCCGCAGATACTTGAAGTTGTACTTTCAACAACAAGGTCTAAAATATCACTTGGATCACCATCCGGCAAATTAAAATTTAATATATTTTGACATCCGGTAGTAAGATCAGTTACTGTTACTGAATAATCACCAGCACATAACCCGTTTTTAATAATAGAGTTATCGGTTGGTGAAAAATCAATTGAACCATCATGTGACCATTCATAGGAATATCCAGATGTGCCGGATGGAATATAAATTTTAACCTCACCATCACAAACACATTTTGGATTCTTAATAATATAATACTTTGGAAGAAATACGGATAACAGTTGAGTATTTGAACAAGAGCAATTATATTCATTTGTAACTGTAAGACTGAGTGAGTATGAACTTTGACCAGGCAACCAGGTAACTACATTAAAGGGACTTTCTGTATATGAAGGTGTGCCACCTACTGTTGTCCACTCATAATGATATTCGGGGTTATTATCTACGGTTTGATAAATATTATAATCGGTAAAATTACATATAAGTTCACCTCCGGTGATTTCGCAATTAGGTGTTTCTATTAGTATTTGTAATGTTTCACTTGTGTCTGGAATACCATCGATGTAATAAATAACATAAATTGTATGTATAATATCAGGTGAGAAAACATGCATAAACACAGAACTGGTTGATGTCCCAATTACGATATCAGAAGATGGGTCAGGGCTGACTCCGGTTTGTTCATACCATGTAAAACTATCGGCACAACTAAGAGATTCTAATCTTACCTCTCCGCATTGACCGGAAAGAATTAAATATTCAATTTCTTTCTCGGTTTCAATTGATATTATATCAGTGAATACCTCTGTTTCTTCTTCGATATTAATTATGTGTACAAAATTTTCGGTGCATCCTTCAGCATCAGTAACTGTAATTGAATAATTTCCATCACACAAATTATTAAATGTAATTCCTCCATTTCCAGGATCAATAGTCCCAACTAACGGGTATGCAATATCATCTTCTTCATAATCAAAAGAATACTCATATCCACTTCCACCAATAGGTGTTCCTCCAAAAACTTCGCCAATAGCGTATTGTCCATGACAATCTCCAAAACATTCAGGAATTACACCTTTGCTAACTATCTGAATAGGTGGGGCTTTTGGCATTTCAAAAGCTCCGTTAAAAGTACATCCTCCTGTTTCTGATAGATTACTATCTGTAATAGTGTAGTCATAGAATCCACTACAAACACCTGTTAACAGAAACTCACCAGTTGAGGATGAATATGTTGTCCCATCAAATATAAGTTGGAATGGATGAAATGCACCACTTACAGTTATTGATAATTCTCCAACGCAATCTCCGGGAATAGATGCATCTTCGCATGTTTTTGCTAAATACGTTATTTCAGTACTTGCATTTAACATATCAGGGCCAACTTCTACTACAGCAACAGCTGTGTTACCCGTATTGTCTGATATTGTAACTGAATATGTGCCTGGGCATAATCCAGTTGCTGTTTGTGTAGTTTGTCCATTGCTCCATAAATATGTATATGTTCCACTTGGCGTAGGTGTAACGATGGCACTTCCGTCTGCAACAACGCAAGAACCATCGCAATTTACATTAGAAGCAGGTATTGATGATCCGGTTATTGTAAAAACTACATCTTCAACAGTAGAACGCCAAATTGATCTTCCAAAACTAGCAGCAGAGATGATATTTGAACCTGAGGCAGGATAAAACATTTCCAGTTCCATTATCTGGATAGCTGCAGGAAACTGATTGTTGTAAGAAACCCAGGTATTAATTGTACTGTTATAATGGAAAACTCCTATTGATGTTCCAATATATAAACATTCATTTGTGCTGGTTTCGTCGTAAAGGATACAATTAAATCCAACATTAGGCAATGAATTTGCAATATCCATATCCGTGACAGATATCACACTTGTTGCATTATGAACAACTTTAATAACTTTATTGTTTGCCGTAATGTATACTGTAAATTCAGTTGAGGAAGATCCATTTGAGGGAACAACAACAATGTCAGTTAAATGATGAATGTCAGGGAAATCAGCTATTAAATCATACTGATGCCATACAACACTCATGTCATATGCATCTGCAAATGCCCAAAATAATTTAGTGCTATTATCAAATGTAGTAATATTATCATAACCAATGCCATATACTAGGTTTTGGTAGTTGCTACTTGCAATATCCTGAAATTGTTCTTCAGAAATTTTATTGGTAGTTTCATCTTGAATAGATAAAGGGTCTGCTTCACCTTTAATTAAGGTGCGTCCACCAATAAATATCTCATCAGTATTACTTTTGTTTATAGCGTATGGAAGATTGAATAATGGTAAAATAAAATCATCATTATAAATTTGGTTAGTTGAAGTTCCATTCATTATAATCTTATCTTGTACAGAAAAATATTTTCCTTCTGAAGGGTGATATAAGCATTCCAAACCATCTCCTCCACAGATATGGTTCCAGTTTGTGCCACCTTGATAATCAATTGTTCCGTTATCCTGTAATCCGGCAAGTATAGAATCTTGATCTGTGCTGGATTGACCAATTTTGTATACGTTTCCAATACGTAGTCCAGCAGAAATATCAGTCCATGTAACTCCATTATTATTTGAGATAGAAACTCCCCCATCATGACCTACATATATTACTCCACTATTATCAAAAATCATACAATGCTGATCAGCATGAACGATTGGGCAAGGCGGACTTGCAGAATGCCAGTATGTTATACGATCCCAATATCCAGTAATTTCGTTAGATTTCCAAATATTTATACCTCCTACAAATAAATCATTTGTTGTTGGTGAACATCCCAGTACCAAATCGTACCATCCCTGACCAACCCAATAATCAGTTCCTAAGCCCAATTCTCTGCCTAAAATATTTATATCTTGAGAAAGATATTCTTCCCAGTCAAGGCCACCATTACTGCTTTTATAAAAACCCTTAAATGGCATTTGTGTACTTAAGAGTGCATATATGACATCTGGGTCAGAGGGATTAATCTCAATTTCTATACGATAACTACCATCAAATGAACTAATATTTAAGTCGGTAAAACTTTCGCCTGCATCAATTGATCTATAAATCATATCTTTTTTTACTGCGTATATAATATTGAAATTTACAGGGTTTGATTCAATATCAATGAAATTTATACCATTAACATAATCAACGTCAGATTTAAGATACCAAAGATCCCCTCCATCAGTAGTTTTAAATATTCCGTTACTTGTTGCAGCAACAAGAATTAGCGGGTTATTAGGATCTTGTATTAGTTTGTTTACGGTTACATTACCCATACCGTTATTTTTATGAACCCATGTGGTACCTCCATCAGTACTTTTATAGACACCGAAACCTGGTGAATATCTTGCGTCTCTGTCACCTGTTCCAATATAAATGGTTGAACCATTTATTAAAATTGAAGAAACTCCTTGTGCAGGAATATTATCTGTTAATGGTTCCCAAGTACCTCCGGCAATTACTCTTACCCATAATCCTCCAGTTGGAGATCCAGCATAAAGTTTTAAGTTATCATCACTTAATGCTAAACAATTTATTCTACCAACCCCATTAGTTATATTAGAATTGTTATAAGGACCTAGTTCTTCCCAATTGCCATAGTTAACATATATATCTCCAGCCGCTTTACTTTGATATTCGTTTAAAATATGAGATGATGAATATACGTTATTATCATTATCTACATTATTTTGCATAATCATTTCCCATCTTTTAAATGGCTTATATCCGTTACTGCTAGTACTTGTTCTTTCTTTCCAAAAAGCATCAAATGCAGTTCTGGCATCATCCATATTCGGAGTTGATTTGAACATATCATCAACCCAATAAGAATATTTGGTAGAATCTTTTATTTGTCCTTCTACAATAACAGAATATCCAAGAAAGAATAAAATCAATACTGAGTTCAAAAGAATTTTTGTCATATTAACATGTCTTTTTAGGTAAAATAAACAATATATTGTATTGAAAACTTCATACAATAATATTAAAAATCATATTTAATGAATTTAATTAGTGGACAATATTAATATATTTCTTTTAAAAATTCATTTTTTTTAATCATTTTCCAATATTTTTTTCATTTTTCAAAGAACATGTAACCATCATATTACAATAACAGTAATCTGTACGCGAACTATACTCTTAGCATCATTAGTCTTTAGGGTTTTATTCTTCAATTCGGTATTTATTAAATTCGCAATTATCCCTCATACGATTTGATTAATTATTATTTCAAAAGCCAGAAAAGAATTTCTTGGTGAAATTTTTGGGGTACTAACTAGTATATAACATCAATATATTACCTTTACAGGTATAACAATATTTTCAATTATCAGAACATACAGAACTAAAAATATTTTCGCGTTAAATTATTAAATTTTTCGCCTTCAATTTTCATTTAAAAAATCATTAAGTTTGTAAAAAGTCCTGTATGAAATCAATAAGTCTTTTGCTTACCCTATTCTTTTTCGCCCTCCATGTATTTGCTCAGAATATAAATACGGTATTCGACCGTGCTATGGCGAGCATGGGGAATAAAATGTATATCGAAGCCATTAAGGATTTTTCATTTGTCGTGGGAAAAGATAAGTTTTATCACGATGCCTGGCTCAACAGGGGCAAGTGTTACGAAGCCATGAAGAATGACGAATCGGCTATAAAAGATTATTCACAGGCCATCGCCGCTAAAAAGGATTACCTAGAAGCCTACCTATGCAGGGCCGCACTGTACGAAAGAACAGGCAAAGTGAAAGAAGCCGCAGCCGACCTCGATGCTATCCTTAAAATGAAACCCGAAAATACCGAGGCATGGGAAAGAAAAGCATCGCTCGAACTGACCAGAAAAGATGTAGAAGCCGCTTTGAAAGCCCTCACCAAAGCTATCGAGCTAAAAACAAAGAATGCCGAAACCTACGTAAAGAGAGCCGACATTTACATTTCCCGCAAAAACCAAGGGGACGCCATCGCGGATCTTGGTAAAGCCGTAGCGCTTAATCCCGATTTAAAGGAAGCATGGAATAAAAGAGGAAGTATTTACTTCACACAGGGCGAATGGGTGAAAGCATCCGAAGACTTCAGCAAAGCCATAGAAAAAGGATTGAAAAACGAAGGTATCTTCGAAATGCGGGCCGAATGCTATTACAAAAATGAGTTCTGGGACAAAGCACTACCCGATCTTACAACGCTTATCACTACGTATAAGACCAAGAATCCGGTCATTTATCGTTACCGGGGAGAAGTTTACAGTTCAAAAGGCAATTATGCAGAAGCCGTGAAAGACTTTTCTAAAGCTATCATATTAAACAACAGCGACTATGCCTCCTATTACGGTAGGGGATATGCCTATGCGAAACAAGGAAAAGCTAAAGAGGCACTGGCATTACGTGATTTCAACAAAGCCATAGAACTCAAATCAGACGCCGGCGACGCTTACCTCAAAAGAGGTATTTACTATTTCGAGAAAAAGAAATACGACGAAGCACTCTCCGATTTCAACAAAGCCGTGAAGTATTTGCCTAGTGGAGAATCGTATTTCTACCGCGGAGCGCTTTACGATGTAACCAACAAACCCGACGAATCGTGCGCCGACCTAAAAAAAGCAGCCGAACTCAAATACCCAGCAGCCATAGAAATGATTAAAAGTCGTTGCCCAATGTAGATAGCTAATAGCTAATGGCCAATAGCCAAAGAATGTTCATTATTCTGTTTACAATTTATCTTCACAGTCATTGGCAAAGTCAATCCACTGCTATAAGTTTGCATCTGATACTACAATGAAATGTTTGAACTATACGGGTATACCTTTTCGCTGGCTGCATTGATTGTTTTGTCGGGATTACTATTTGTCTTCCTGATTCAGTTGTTCTATTATTTATACTTCTACGGAAGAATCATGTTCTACCGCGAAAAACCTGCCGGAGCATCTCGTCCGGAGCCAATATCGGTGGTAATTTGCGCCAGAAACGAAGAAGTGCATTTGCCAAAGCATCTCCCCGCTATCTTACAACAAAAATACCCGAATTACGAGGTCGTTGTCGTTAATGATTGTTCTGAAGACGAGTCGGGCGAAATTCTTAAAAAGTTCGCCGAAGAATACCCTCATTTCAGATTCACGACCATTAAAAAAGACGAAAAATTCTCGCACGGAAAAAAACTGGCCATCACGGTAGGGATCAAATCTGCCAAAAACAATACCTTACTGTTTACCGATGCCGACTGTATGCCTTTATCCGACAACTGGCTAAGCGAAATGGTCACACCGCTCCAAAATAAAAACGAAATTTGCCTGGGTTACAGCGGATTTTTTAAACAAAAAGGCTTTTTAAACCTTTTAATCAGGTACGACGCCTTTTTTATTGCCATGCATTACTTCTCCTTTGCCATGGCAGGCATTCCTTATATGGGTGTTGGCCGGAATCTGGCGTATAAAAAAGAAATTTTTTACAGAAGCAAAGGCTTTGTCAGACATCTCGATCTCGACTCGGGAGACGACGATTTACTGATCAACGAAAATGCGCACAAAGGTAATACTGTCATTAAACTCAATCCCGAAGCCCAGACCCGCACCTATGCCCCCACCAGTTTCGCCCGTTGGATGCGCCAGAAAACAAGACACAGAACCACTTTTCCTCGATATAAAATCAAACACCGCTTTTGGCTGGCAGTCGAACCCCTTACAAGATTTGCTTTTTACCCCTTGCTGATCACCTGGTTCTTTCTTTCCCCATATTACTATATAGCATTGATTATATACGGGTTACGACTTTCTCTACAATTAATTGTTAATTATTTATGGGGAAAGCGTTTGAATGAAAAAGATTTATTCCTATTTTCGCCCTTAACAGATATCCTCAGTATTTTTATTGGGATGTATCTGGTAAATAAAACTTTATTCAGCAGAACCCGACCATCATGGAAATAAATCCGAATCTCTCAAGAAAAGCAATGCAGGACTTTAATCTGGTTCAGCTTGCCATCGAAGGGAACCAAGCAGCATTTGCTGAATTACTAGAGCGTTATCGCGATGCCATCTATTTCATGCTACTAAAGATGGTCAACAATAAAAATGATGCCGAAGATCTTACCATTGAAGCTTTTGGTAAAGCATTTAGAAATTTGGCTCAGTACTCACCCAATTTTGCTTTCAGTACCTGGCTCTTTAAAATTGCTTCTAACAATTGTATCGACTTTCTTCGTAAGCGTCGCAGCGACCTTCTTTCGCTTGACACGCCTATAGACTCTGGCGAATACGAACAATCTGCTATACCCGTTGCTTCGGATGCACTCGACCCCGAAGAAATCATCATCAAAGAGCAGAAATACATACTCATGAACCAGATTGTACAAAAACTCAAACCCCGCTATCGTCGTCTTATCGAACTTCGTTATTTTAGGGAGTTTTCGTACGAAGAAATTGCAACCGAACTTGAATTGCCTATAGGTACCGTCAAAGCACAGTTATTCAGAGCCCGAGAGTTGCTTTACAATATTCTGAAGAATAAACAAGACAATATATAGTTTTAGCTATTGGCTATTAGCTGTTGGCCCTTGGCTATTAACTATTAGCTGTTGGCCGCCGGTTAGCTGAAAAATAAGCATTAGTTATCAACGCAATAACATGGACATCATAAAAAAATACTTCCCCGACCTCACGCCTCAACAGGAGCAACAACTGGAAAAGCTCAAACCACTGTATCTCGACTGGAATTCGAAAATCAATGTCATCTCCCGCAACGATATCGAAAATCTCTACGAAAGACATGTTTTACATTCTCTGTCTATCCTGAAGTTCTTTCGTTTCGATCCCAAGACTACCTTTCTGGATGTAGGTACCGGTGGCGGTTTTCCCGGCATTCCTCTGGCTATCATGCTCCCCGAATGCCACTTTACATTGATTGATTCTATCGGAAAAAAAATAAAAGTGGTGAATGAAGTTGCGACGGCCATTGGTCTAAGCAATCTGAATGCAAAACACGAAAACGTTAAGAATATCACTAAAAAATACAACTACGTTGTAAGTCGCGCAGTCACAACCCTACCCGAGTTTTACCAATTGGCAGGAAAAAATATCCTACCATCACTTAGTGGAAAAACACCCAACGGAATAATCTATTTGAAAGGGGGAGATCTCAGTTCAGAAACACAAGCCTTTTCGGATCGTTGCGAAATTTTCGACATCTCCATGATATTCAAAGAAGCCTTTTTTGAGACGAAGAAAATTGTGTTTGTGATGGAATAAAAATTGTGAGGAAATACAATTATTTCCATTCCAAGTTCACTAAAACAAATAAAATAGAACATAAAAAAAGCCGGAAAAACCGGCTTTTTAAATATCTCAAAGTTAATTTTTATCCTTTTAAAGCATTGGCGCCAGTGACAATCTCGAGTATTTCGTTCGTAATGGCTGCCTGACGCGCTTTATTGTATGAAAGTCGCAGATCATACAAGAGCTGGGTTGCATTGTCCGTAGCCTTATGCATAGCCGTCATACGCGCCCCGTGTTCAGAAGCAATACTATCAATAATTACTTTATGGATTTTGGTCTTTAGTACAAAGGGCACCAGTTCTTCCAAAATTGAATTTACATCGGGCTCGAAGATATAATTCTTACGATATTTTTCAGGCTTTTCGTTGGTTTCGGGCAACGTTAGTGGAAGGAAAGTTTCGGTAGTAATATGCTGAACGGCGGCATTCTTAAACTTATTATAAACCAATTCAATCGCATCATATTCTTTACTACGGAACTGTTCCATAAGTTTTTCGGCAAAAGCCCAGTTCTTATCCCGATTGGTTTTGTCTACCAGATCAGAAACAACACCAGCAACTGGCCATCTTCTGGCTTTATACACATCAGCAGCCTTTTTACCGATAAAGAAAAAATCGATTTTTCCGGCAGCCATCTGTTCAGGATATTTTTCTTCGGCTAAAAGTCGGGAAGCTTTAATAACGTTGGTGTTGAATGATCCGCAGAGTCCCTTATTGGAAGACACTACGATGATCATCACTTTATTAAGCTGACGTTTAGCAAAATAAGGAGAATCAGACTGGTCGCTCATGTTATCACCCAAGCGTCCAATAATTTTTTCGAGAATATTGGCATAAGGCCGGAAAGACACGATAGCATCCTGAGCCTTTCTGAATTTTGCAGCCGATACCATTTTCATGGCACTGGTGATCTGCCTTGTTGATGATACAGAGGTTAGTCTGTTGCGTATTTCCTTTAAGCTCGGCATTATACTTTAATCATTATGCTTTGTACTTGGATGCAGTTTCGTTGGCAACATTTGTAAGAATTGCTGTAATTTCATCATTGATGACACCTTTTTTAAGGCTTTCCAGCGCATCTTTATGCTTTGCTTCCAGCATATCAATATAGTCGTTTTCGAATTCCCTGATTTTAGTAATAGGGACATCTTTCAGCAAAGCATGGGTTCCGCAGAAAATGGAAGCTACCTGATGTTCAACTTTCACCGGAGAATACTGAGGTTGTTTGAGCAATTCGACATTTTTAGATCCTTTATCCAGTACGGCTTTTGTAGCAGCATCCAGATCGGAACCAAATTTCGAAAAGGCCTCCAACTCACGATATTGAGCTTGGTCGATCTTTAATGTACCAGCTACTTTTTTCATAGATTTTATCTGGGCATTTCCTCCTACACGGGAAACAGAGATACCAACGTTGATAGCAGGACGGATACCGGCATTAAACAACGATGATTCCAGATAAATCTGACCATCCGTAATTGAAATAACATTGGTAGGTATATAAGCAGAAACGTCGCCTGCCTGTGTTTCGATGATGGGTAACGCAGTTAGACTTCCACCTCCCTTAATAATATCACGAATAGATTCAGGAATATCGTTCATCTGACGAGCTACTTCGGTCGATTCAATCACTTTGGCGGCACGTTCGAGCAATCTTGAGTGCAGATAAAACACATCACCAGGATAAGCTTCACGCCCGGGAGGACGGCGAAGTAAAAGAGAAACTTCACGATAGGATACAGCCTGTTTCGATAAATCATCATAAATAATTAATGCATGGCGGCCCGTGTCACGGAAATATTCGCCGATAGCACAACCAGCAAAAGGTGCGTAAAACTGCATAGCAGCAGGATCACTGGCTGTAGCAGAAACGATAATGGTATAGGCTAATGCACCACTTTTTTCGAGGGTATGAGCAATTTGAGCAACGGTTGAACCTTTTTGTCCAATCGCCACATAAATACAAAATACAGGTTCTCCTTTTTCGAAAAACTCTTTCTGATTTATAATAGTATCAATAGCAATAGCCGTTTTTCCCGTCTGACGGTCACCAATAATCAACTCTCGCTGACCACGGCCGATAGGAATCATGGCATCAATAGCCTTAATACCAGTCTGCAAAGGTGCTTTAACGGGCTGCCTGAAAATTACGCCCGGCGCTTTACGTTCCAAAGGCATTTCAAAAAATGGTCCCGTAATAGGTCCTTTGCCATCGATAGGATCGCCAATGGTATTGATTACCCTACCCAACATGCCATCTGTAGCCATGATGGAAGCGATACGGTTAAGACGTTTTACAGAGTCCCCTTCCTTAATCATTTCGGTTGATCCAAGGGTTACAGCTCCAACATTATCTTCTTCCAGATTGAGTACAATACCTTTCACGCCATTCTGAAATTCAATCATTTCGTTGGACTGAACATTAGAAAGACCATAAATACGGGCAATTCCGTCACCTACTTGTAAAACAGAACCTGTTTCGCTCAATTCGGCAGATGAACTAATGCCTTGTAATTCTCTTTTTAGTATTTCAGAAACTTCACCGGGTTTAATATCAGCCATATGAAAATTAATTATTTATTCTTTTTATTTTTCGGTTAATTGATCCT
>PHDH01000104.1 GCA_002840935.1 Bacteroidetes bacterium HGW-Bacteroidetes-21
CGATAGATATTTTTTTGCTCCGGCTAAAACGTGTGTCTCTACGGTAATTTTCAACGCATTGATTCCATAAACAGCACTTGCATATGTCTTTATCAGCATAACAATAAATTTCGTTTCAATATTAATTAAAAAAATAGACATACACAATTTCCTGTTGAATCACATGAAATTAAACCCTCGCGTTATTCTGATATCTCAAGAATAGACTCGCCCCCGGCCTCTCTCTGCGATGCAAAGAGGGGGGAATACCCAATATACAAAGTATAAAACACCCAACTTGTTCGCGATCCGATTCCGAGGCTTCGGAACTCGGATGCGAGTTCTGACGATTTATACCATTAATATTTCATTTCAAAATAATCAAAAGAATTTTTGGAATTTTAATGGTAAATGCTGACTGCAAAGGTCTTTTTGGCTAAAATATATTTCTCGTCAGTATTAGTCAGAACGCGGCAATCTCAAGCGCTTACAAAAGCTCCAAAAGTTATTGAGAAAGCATTGGAGCGCTAATTTTCTTACTCTTTGGGTGTTTAATGAGATCTTCATCCACTTGCAACCCTGAAAAGAGCATCATCATTCCCCGCAAGCGCTCTGTACAGAGGTCGCCACGACATTACGCTAGGGTTGCTTGTTCGTATGATGTTTGATTTTAATTGCTTTTTTGAGACTTTAGATTTGACAAAAATAAAAAGTTGACAAATCTTGTAACTTTATACAAATTTCCCTTTTCACTATTTTTCACATAAATTCTTTTGCGTCATTCAAAAAAGCAGGTATTTTTAAGAAAAAAATTATGGTTAGATTTTTATCCGCTTTCATTCTCTTCCTTTTTGCCGGACAGCTCATAGGACAAAATTTATTATGGAAAATTTCAGGTAAAGGAATTCAGGAACCCTCTTATTTGTATGGTACAATTCATATTACAGATAAACGCGTATTTTCTTTTGACAGCACAGTAACCAAAGCCTTTCATTCGTGCGACGCTCTGGCGCTTGAAATGGTGATGGATCAGATTAAAAAAGAAGACGTGGAAGCCAATATGCTGATGAAAACCGGCACACTGAAAGATCTTTATACGCCTGAAGAGTGGGAGTTTACAGATAAAGCCTTCAAAGAAAAAACGGGCAGTAGTCTCATGCTTTTTATGAAGATGAAACCTTTTTTCGTCTATTCTCAACTCTTGCAATCGGGTATGAGCAAAGACATGCCTGAGGCTTTGGATATGTATCTTCTAAAGGAGTACCGGGCAAAAAATAAACCCGTTTTAGGTATCGAAGTATTGGCCGATCAATTGGGCGCTATCGACCAGATTGAATTAAAAGAACAGGCTAAAATGCTGTACAATGCATTGAAGGATACCACTACGAATACAGATCAGTTTGATGGACTTATTGATGTGTATCTTAATCAGGATATTGATAAAATGCTGGAAATGATGAATGATACTACTTTGCCCGAAAAATTCAATCAGGCGTTTCTGGTAGGCCGAAATGTGAAAATGGCCGAAAATATTGCCAAATACTCAAAAAAACAAAAAGTCTTCAATGCCATTGGTGCTGCTCATTTGCCTGGTGAAAAAGGTGTTATTGCCCTGTTGCGTAAAAAAGGATATACGGTAGAACCGGTGCCATTTAAGTTTGTGCCAGAGGCAGTGCTGGAAGAATAGCCTCAGCCAATCGCTCTATTTAACAATTAATACTTTTTTTGTCTCGACGATATCGTTATTCGAGAGTTTTACGGTATAAATACCGTCAAATAATTCGGGAAGCTCCAATTCGTTATAGCGATTTAGATTCTCATATCCAGCAACCATATGACCATTATTATTGTAAATCTGAACATTATAAGAATTCTCGGTATAATAATCAATAATTAACTGGTTGTAATGAACAAAAATAATTGGGCCTGGCCCATAGGGTTGGGGTATGGGTACTTCTGCCATTAAAGTATCAGTGCAACCCATTTCGGAATAACTTATTAATGTAACAGGGTATAAGCAAACACTATCCGCATAAGTATGAATATCACTAAACAAATTTGAACTATCCCCATCACCAAAATCCCAGTGATTTTCAACAGAGTATTGTGATAAATTCGTAAAATTAACAGTGTATTCATTCAGAAATTCATAATCAAACTCTGTAATTGGTTTTTTGTAAACAGTAATAAAATCTTGGATACAACAAACTGTTGAGCAACCATAAATGCTAGTTACGGTAAGCCAGATATCATAAGCACCATCGAATATAAATGTGTGACCAGGATTTTTTTCAGTGGATGTACTATCATCACCAAATTCCCAAAAATATGTTTGCCCGTTATCAGGATATATTTCAGTGAAATTTACAGTTAAAGGCTGACATCCTATGTAGATATCTACCCAGAAAGCGTTGGGAGGAAGATTATGAACAACAATTCTTATAAGTGTTGATCCCACATTCCCAGAGCTGTCCCGAGCTTCAAAGTTGAAGTTTCCAGTATAATCTGGATAAAAAGAATAAGGAAGTATTATCAGCTCATTAACATCATTATATATTGAATATGGACCGCCATCACCACCAGTTACAGTTCCGCTAATCGTTACAAAATTGCTCGGGCAAATTGAGTCGGGATCAGCAGTTAGATTTAGAACTATAGGCGCTTTCTCATTGTCAGTATTTTTCTGTGAAAATGTAGTTTTTATTCCGCAGAAAAGACAAATTATGATGAGCAATGTTCTTGTCATAATGAAATGTTTCGGTTGATATTTAAAAGTATAAAGCAGAAATAACAACTTGTCAAAGTTACATATTTTTTTCAATAATGGGTATTAAATAAAATATCCCAGAGCAAACACATCAATAATTTAAACCACAAAAAAATAAAAAATGCGTCATTCGATGATTCATGTCGTATCCAATGATTATCAATGTACACAAGAATCAGAAGCAATCTCGATGAGGCTGTCTCAAAACATTTCTAAGAGTGATTTTCATCGCCTTTTTGCCCCAACCCTGAAGGGTGAAGCCGCTGAAAATCAGCCACCCTTTAGGGTAAGGGGCAGAGATGATTTTCAGCAAATCCTGTGTTTTGAGACAGCCTCCTGTTTCAGAAATTATTTGATTAGCAGTTATGTAAAACATATTGTTCTGACATCAAATAGAGATTGCTTCGAGTATTCTCTGTGAGTTTAAGCATTTAATTATCTTTCATATACTCTCTCAATGATGGGCGGGTGTTTTTTTATTTTTTTGTCATTAAGATGCGTTTACACTATAAAACGGCCTTATCGTGTGTTTGATACTTTCATAAAACTAAAGGATCAAACTTATTGTTTATATAAAAGCTTAATCACTCCGGAAAAGCTCAATTTAAATTTCATATTTTCCCGGACAGCCATGGTATTTTTTTTCTACCTTTGCGCTTATGTATAATGTGTTTGAGACGGATTATCTGGTTATTGGTACCGGGATAGCAGGATTGACTTTTGCGCTGAAAGCTGCCGAAAAAGGTTCAGTTACATTATTGTCTAAAGATGCGCTGATAGAAACAAATACGAATCTGGCCCAGGGTGGCATTGCCGCTGTTTCGACCCGGTCGGACACACCCGAAAAACATTTCAAAGACACGATTTCCGCAGGACGTGGTTTGAGCGATCCGAATGTTGTTAAAGCGGTTGTCTCCGAAGGTCCCCGACTGATAAATGAACTGATTAACTGGGGCGTTAGTTTCGACAAAAACCCCGACGGAACTTTCAATCTTGCCCGCGAAGGCGGTCACTCCGAATCCAGAATCTTTCATTATAAAGACAAGACCGGCGCTGAAGTGCAGCGGGCATTGATTTCTCGTATCAAACAGCATCCCAAAATTAAAGTGTTGGAAAATACTTTTGCCATTGATCTCATTACGCAGCATCATTTGGGAGAAGAGGTCAATCGCCGGAAAAAAAATATTGAATGTTATGGTGCTTACGCGTTGGATATTAAAACCAGCCATATTTTTCATATTTTATCAAAGGTAACCATGTTGGCTACGGGTGGGATCGGCAATTTGTACCTTGCTACGACCAATCCGCCCATTGCTACTGGAGATGGTATTGCCATGGTTTACCGGGCAAAAGGTTTTGTCGAAAATATGGAGTTTGTTCAGTTTCATCCCACTTCCTTATATAATCCTTCCGAACGTCCTTCTTTTCTTATAACTGAGGCTATGCGCGGTCATGGTGCTATTCTGAAAACTAAAGATGGACAGGAGTTTATGCATCAGTATGATCCGTTGGGATCTATGGCTCCAAGAGACATTGTGGCACGCGCTATAGATCATGAAATGAAAAAGTCGGGCGATGATTTTGTGTATTTGCATGCCGAGCATTTGGATGCACAGTCGATACGAGATTATTTTCCAAATATTTACAATAAGTGTCAAAGTTTGAATATTGATATTACATCACAACCCATTCCGGTAGTGCCAGCTGCACATTATATTTGTGGTGGAATAAAGGTGGATATTAATGGTTGTACTAATATCAGTCGTTTGTATGCTGCAGGCGAATGTGCCAGTACCGGACTTCATGGTGCGAACAGACTGGCGTCCAATTCGCTGGTAGAAGCCCTTGTTTTTGCCGATCATGCCTCTATTCATGCAGCTTTGCATATCGAAGATTTTCGGATTCGTAATGAAGTCCCTTTTTGGAATGAACATGGTGTAACAAATCCTCGTGAGAAGATTTTTATTTCGCAGAATATGCGCGAAATTCAACAACTCATGACAAATTACGTGGGTATTGTAAGGTCAGATGGCCGACTAGAACGGGCGCTTAATCGAATGCATATCATTTATGAAGAAACGGAGTATTTTTATAAAAAATCAAAATTATCTCAGAAAATTTGCGAACTTCGTAATATGATTAATGTGGGATACTTAATAATAAAAGCTGCACAGTCAAGAAAAGAAAGTATAGGCTTGCATTACAATGTTAACTATCCTGAAAAGCAAAAAAATGAAAATTAAAGCCAAAATATTCGGAGGTTTTCTAACCATAATAATCTTGTTGTTTGCTGGTGCTTTTATTACTGTATTTCAGTTTGTGAAGCTAAATCATAATAATCGTCAGTTATTAGACGAAAACAAGCAGTATAGTTCGGCCATGTATAATGTCAACGAGTCATTAAATTTATACAATGATGGCGTACTTTCATTGTTGACAGATACTGATCGTCAGGCTGTAGAGCTTATTTCTAAAGCCGATTCGTTATATAATCACTTTGTAATTATATCCAAAGAGTTGTACAAAACAGAGGATGAGAAGATTCTGTTAAAAGATTTCAATGAGGATTTTCAGAAGTTTAGACAATACTGGGTTGCTTCTTTTTTCAAGACACACGATCTTCAGTTTTATCTATCTACCAAAGAACCTGAGTTTAAAATTCTGCGTTCTTCTTTGAGCAGATTGATGTTGGTTTTTCAGAATAAATTGCTGGGTGATTCAGAGGCATTATATGAGCATTTTAAAAGAGCATTAACGCCTGGAATTGTGACTATTATAGCGTCATTATTGCTTATTTTAATGTTTAATATGATGTTTAATCGCTATTATATTAATCCCTTGTCACGTTTGACAGATGCAGTAAATAAATTTCACTACAAGCGAAGTTTTAAAGTCGAAATAGAAACGGACGATGAAATTGGCAAACTGGCAAAATCTATCGAAGAACTTACAAAACTGATAAAGAAATAGCATGCGTTTTCCGGTCATTATAAGGTTTATTGGGATTATTATTCTTATTAACGCGATATTTCTTTTCGTATCGTCGTTGTTTTCAATGTATTATAATGAGACGAGCCTAATTCCTTTGCTTTTTACAGCTATTATTACTACTGTTTTTGGGATATTTCCGATTATTCTTGTTCCAAAGCAAGACGATTTGTCTGCCTTTGAAGGGATGACTATAGTCGTTGGAGGGTGGATTACTACTGGCATTGTAGGTGCTTTGCCTTATTTCATGTGGGGAGGGGAGTTCACCTTTGTTAATGCGTTTTTTGAATCTGTTTCTGGATATACAACCACAGGGGCATCCATTCTGACAGATATTGAAGTGCTGCCTAATGGGTTATTATTTTGGCGTGCTTCAACGCATTTTATCGGGGGTGTTGGGGTAATACTTTTTGCGCTCGTTATTTTGCCTATGTCTACAGGATCTAAAATGGTCCTTTTTAATTTTGAGATTTCCAACATGGCCAAGGATAATCTTCGTTATCGTACACGCTATGCGATGCAGGTTATTCTTTATGTATATGTCGCTTTGGGTTTGGTAGAAACGATACTTTTATGGGCAGGTGGAATGCCGTTATTTGATTCAGTATGTCACTCTTTTGCTACAATTTCTACTGGGGGATTTGCTACGAAAAACGCTAGTATTGCATACTATGACAGCTTTTATATCGAAGGGGTCATTGTTGTTTTTATGTTCCTTTCCGGCGTTCATTTTGGACTGCTTTTCGAGACCTTCAGGCTTAAACGCAATAATATTTTTACCTCCCCGGTAGTCCAATATTACTTTTTTGGCTTACTTATCGTTTCAGTCTTAATTGCGCTGAAATTATGGATTAGTTCAGATCAACCAATTTTGAGTGCTTTGAGAGACTCCGTTTTTCAAACAGTTTCCATTGGAACTTCTACCGGATTTGCCACAACAGATACCAATATTTGGCCAGTTTTTACCCAGTTCCTTCTCATTTTTCTAAGTTTTCAGTGCGCCTGTGCAGGTTCTACTACTTCGGGGATCAAAGTCGATCGCATGTTGGTGATGTTTAAAAGTATACGTCAGCAGATTAAACAATTACAGCACCCCAATTCAGTTTCTGTAGTAAAAATAAAAAATTTTGTAGTAAGTAATGATATTCTAAACCGAATTGGCGTATTTGTGTTTTTGTACTTTGTGATTCTTGGAATATCTACCATGCTGATTTCACTTTTTGATATTGATTTAATGACTAGTTTTTCAGCGTCTTTGGCTACATTGTCTAATGTGGGACCCGGTTTTAGTATGGTAGGGTCTGTTAGTAATTACAATGCTTTACCTGATGCAGTGAAGATGATTTTAAGTGTAGATATGCTGCTGGGTCGACTTGAAGTATTTGGTTTTATATCACTTTTCTTCATTAAATCCTGGAAATAGTCAGGAAATATTTACATAACAAGTGCCCATGTTGTTTTTTTAACATAACCCAGATGATGTTTTCCATTTTTTTGCCATATAATTTTACCCTCAATTTCAATATTCGCAAAAAATGCATGGCCTTTTCTTTAAAACAATATTTTAGATTATTTTGATTTTCCTGCTAAGTTAAAACCGATTTTAATTCCTAGATTTAGATATGGGCGAATAGTAAGTCCATGATCATCCAACAATTTGTAACCGTCACGCTGTCCTTCAAAATAAAATATTTGCCCATGGTAATGGATTTCATAATTTTCGTATTTGGTGTTTGTATTTTTAAAACGTATGCCAACGGCAAAATAGGGATCGAAAATAATGTCACTGGTGTTTTTACGAAAATTCATTCTGAATGCAAGACCAAAAACATCTCTTGATTGGAACAATACTGATAATTTTTCTCGCCACTATCACCCGTTCCCAAATCAACATATTCGTGATTGAAAAAAACATGTTTATATAATAACGAGAAGCCGTAATAATTGCCTTTTTTTGTATTCCACTTTCCGTACAAGTTAGCCGATCCTCCTTGGTAACAGAATCCAGGAAATGTAACATGATTTGTATTGGTCATTGAATTAACATTATTATTATCTCCTGTTGGAAAAATGTAACTCAATTCAATTTCAAACAATTGTTTTCTGATTTTTGATTCAAAAGAAAAAGCCAGTTCGTTAATAAGAAGCTTAGATAAATTGAATTTCAAGATTTGTGGAGCCTTTTCAGTTGTTGTTGTTGTTGTTGTTGTTGTTGTTGTTGTTGTTGTTTCTTGTTGAGAAAATACACTACACGAAGCAAATGTAAATAGGAAGAGTAATAGTATATATATATATATATTTATGGCCATATTAAATATGTGTCAAATAGATATTGTATTTATTAATCCCTTGTTTTCTTCCAAAATTATCACTTTGTTACATCAAAACAAAAAAAAGCTGACTACATTTTCATGCAATCAGCTTTTCAACCTAAACTAAAGACAATCTATTAGTAAACCACGGTTACAACACCTTGTATGGGTGGTTCTCCGTTTTTGAGATCCAGAATAAACACATAAGCTCCCATGGGTACGGGTTCGCCTTTCCATGTGCCATCCCAGAATTCGTTGTAGTATGTCGATTTAAAGAGCATATCTCCCCAACGATTGTATATTTGCATTTCGGCTTCCATAAAGGCTTCTATGCCCAGAATTTCGAAGGTCTCATTAATCTGGTCTCCATTGGGTGTAAATACATCTGGAATGACCAGGCAAATATTATCAGAATTCTGAACTATTGCTGTCATGGTATAAGCGCAACCCAAAGAGTCGGTGATTGTTATTGTGTAGCTCCCTGGCATGATGTGGGAAAGGAGTGAGTCGGTTACAATAGAGTTGTTCCATTCGTAAGCATAAGGGGGAAGACCACCAGAAATTTCTGAGACATAAACCGAGCCATTTGGACTATTGTGGCATTCTGGGCTGATGGTAGCCAGTGTGCCGTTGATAGCTAAAGGCTGAAATAATGTAGCTGTATCACTTATTACACAATTGTTGTCATCGGTGACGGTTGATACATATGTGCCAACATCTAGACCTGTGATTGAAAGTCCTGAATTCCCATTACTCCATGCAACCTGGTATGGTTCATTGCCTCCAAGTATTGTGAGAGCAATGCTTCCGTTACCGTCTCCGTTGCATGTGATATTCGTAATGTCTTGAATTACTGTCATGGCGGGAGCGTCTCTTACATAAATATCATTGGCATTCCATGTGCAACCATGTGCATCGGTAACCGTTATGGAATAGAAGCCTGTGGGTACATCGGTTAGATCTTCAATGGTAACGCCATTACTCCAGGCATAGGAATATTGAGGAGTTCCTCCAGAGACGGACAATTCGATACTACCTGAAGGTGTGCCATGACAAAGCGTTTGATGGGCAACGAAAATTCCGCCTAAAATTGCTGGTTCTGTCATTGTTGCATTAACGATAGCAGTACAACCATATGAATCAGTAAGTGTTACCACGTATTGACCGGGTTGCAAATTACTGGCTGTTGCTGAGTTTAACGAGGGATCATGCAACCAATTGTACGTGATTGGAAGGAATCCTAACGGCATGGAAACGGTAATGCTGCCATCCTGACTGCCATGACAGGAAATGCTATCGAGATTTGAAATCTCAGCTGATCCACTTCCTCCACCATCAATAATTTCGATGTTATCAATTGTCGTTGTACATAGGTGTGCATCAATTACAGTTACAGAATAGAACCCAGCACTGAGTTGAGTGAGGTTAAGCGTTGTATCTGTTGTGTTCCATACGCCAATAAAGGGAGATGTTCCACCGCTTGGACTTACACTTATTGATCCTGTTGGTCCACATGTTGCATTATTTACATTATGCGTTGCTGTTAAAACTGTTGGCTGGCTAATAGTATAAGTAAATGAAGCTGAGCATCCGTAATTATCATTGATGGTCACGTAGTATGTTCCAGCAGAAAGATTGTTTGCCTCAGGGGTGTTATTTGTGGCGTCATGCTGCCAGTTGTAGGTATATGGAGGAATACCGAAGTTCATGCCAACTTCAAGTAGGCCATCAGCTAAGCCATTGCAAGAAACATTGGCGAAAGTGTCAACGCTGGCAGAGCCAGTGCCGGGAGTGAATCCAACGATAGCCGAATTTGTAATGGTACAGCCGTTATGATCTGTTACGGTGACAAAATAAGTGCCGGGAGTCAGATTGTTATTATTGGCAGTTAAGATGCCATTATTCCACTCAAAACTATAAGGAGGAACACCTCCGTTGCAAATAACCTGAGCCGATCCGGTTGCACCACATATGGCAGATGAAACCATGGTGTCTGTATTTAAAATAAAAGGCTGGGTTATTGAAACAGTCTGAACTGCCTGACAATTTCCGCTGTTTATAACGATGATACTGTAGGTGCCAGCTGAAAGTCCTGTAAAAGTTCCATTGGCAGAATAATTGGCTCCATTATCAATACTGTATTGAACAGCATTCAACGCGTATATATTAATCTCTCCGTTATTTTCTCCATTACACAATATGTTGGTAGAAAGTATGGAGTCAATAGCAAAACCGGTATTGCTTCCCACAACAAAACTGCCGGAAATAGCACAAGTATTAACACCAGTAATACTATAAGTATGTGTGCCTGCCGTTAACGCTGTAAAAATCGCGGTTCCTTGTGTCGGACCACCATCAAGACTGAACTGGTAGCTTCCTCCGGCACCGGTAACATGAAACTCAACAGCTCCATTATAGGGCGTATTACACATCGTGTTTGCTGTAATGGTAAGGGAATCAAGTTTGGGAGCATCTAAAATAGTGAGGTCGATTTCGGCTGTATCTGCAGAACAGGGATCTGCTCCAGAGATAACATAGAGATAAATTCCCTGAATGGCTGTTTCCGGATTAATGGGGACAGTTATTTGTGTGCTCGTAGGATCAACCCAAATGCCACCAGCATCTGGTGTGCCACCTAAATAATTGAACAGGTTAACCGGACTGTCGGATGAGCAAATAGTTAGACTGGCATCTAATCCGGGATCGGGTAGGGGAATAACATTTACTTGTACACTTTGACATAAAGTTGTATTACAATCACCTTCTGCCCTCACATAATATGTAGTTGTAGAAGCGGGTGATACCGTGATGCTGTTGCCAGTTCCTGCCAATGCACCTCCACAACTGCCGGAATACCAATACCACGATGCGCCATCACCCAGACTTCCTCCAGTGATACTTAGCGTGGTACTCTGATTCTGACAAATAGGATTGGGACTCGCCTGAGCACTGGTTACGGCAACTGATTCCTCTTTAATTGTAACAGAGACTTGTGCGCATGTTGTTGTATTGCAAGTGCCTTCAGCTCTGACATAATAGGTGGTATTTACTGTGGGATTTACTGAGATTGAAGACCCCGTACCAACGGCAGTTCCTCCACAGCTTCCTGAATACCAATACCAGTCGGCTCCGGTTCCAAGAGTGCCACCTGTAATAGAAAGGTTTACACCGGCTCCGCTGCATACGTTTGTTGGAGATGCAACAGCAGTAGTTGGAGCCACAGAAGGTGTGTTGACGTTGATAGTGACACTTACACAAGCCGTGTTTCCACATGTTTCCTGAGCACGAACATAATAGGTAGTTGTTGTCGTTGGACTTACATTAATTGTTGTTGTACTGCTGCCTTCTGCAGTGCCTCCGCAAGAGCCAGAATACCAGTACCAGCCTGCTCCTGTGCCAAGAGATCCGCCTACTAAAGTTAAATTCACACTGGTGCCAGCACATATCGTTGTTTGAGATGCACTAATGGATGTAGCAGCGACTGAATTTGTATTTACTGTAATAGTCACAGACGCACAGGTTGTTGTGTTGCAGGTTCCTTCAGCTCTGACATAATATGTTGTCGTAGCAGATGGTGTTACATTTAATGTGCTGGTTCCGCTACCAATCAAAGTGCCACCGCAAGAACCGGTATACCAGTACCAACTGGCGCCAGTCCCTAAAGAGCCACCTGCCAAAGTTAAACTAACATTAGTGCCGCTGCAAACGGTTGTTTCTGACGCGGTTATTGAAGTCGGTGCAGTAGAACTTGTATTAACGGTAATTGTGACTGAAGCACAAGTTGTTGTGTTGCAAGTTCCCTGAGCTCTGACGTAATAGGTTGTTGTTGATGAAGGCGAAACAACAATAGATGTTCCTGTCCCTGCCGCTGTTCCACCACAACTTCCGCTATACCAATACCAATCAGCGCCTGTTCCCAGAGAACCACCTACAACGGTCAGTGTAGTCGACCCTCCGCAGGTAGGATTCGTTGTTGCATTTATTGATACTGGTGCTGTTGAGTTTGTATTGACAGTCACTGTGAGTGATGCACATGTAGTTGTATTGCAGGTTCCTTCAGCTCTTACATAGTATGTGGTTGAAGACCCAGGCGAAACTGAAATAGATGCTCCTGATCCGGCAGAAGAGCCGCCGCAGCTACCCGTATACCATTGCCATGAGGCGCCTGTTCCAAGTGATCCGCCGACTACAGTTAGTGTTGTTGAACCACCGCAAGTAGGATTCGTTGTTGCACTAATAGAAGTAGGTGCGGTAGAATTTGTACTCACTGTGACAGTTAATGACGCACAGGTGGTCGTATTACAAGTTCCTGAAGCCCTAACGAAATATGTTGTTGTGGATGAAGGAGAAACTGAGATTGATGATCCCGATCCGGCTGAAGTGCCACCGCAACTTCCTGTGAACCATTCCCACGAAGCACCCGTTCCAAGTGATCCTCCAACTACTGAGAGTGTGGTCGACCCACCGCAGGTAGGATTCGTTGTTGCATTGATAGATGTGGGAGCCGTTGAATTAGTATTGACAGTAACAGTTAAAGAGGCGCAAGTCGTCGTGTTGCAAGTCCCAGATGCCCTAACGTAATATGTTGTTGTTGATGAAGGAGAAACTGAGA
>PHDH01000105.1 GCA_002840935.1 Bacteroidetes bacterium HGW-Bacteroidetes-21
GCCGGATCTCCAAAATTCCATGTGTAAGATACATTTGTAAAACCTGTGTCAACTAAGGCATTAAACAATGCAACTAAGGGGGCGCAACCACTTTGTGGGGCAGGAGTTGTTATAAGTGTGGGAGCTTTTCTTACAAAAACAGTCATTGTTGCTGAATCGGGAGGTGTTGTACATGCATCATAAACATGCACTTCGTATGTTGTTGTAAGTTGTGGTGATACTACGTTAGGGTTGCCCGAACCACTATTCCAGATATAGGAATATGGGGGGCTTCCTCCTGAAGCTTCTACATGAATTGAAGTATGCTGTCCTTCGCAAATAACTGCATCAGGTGAAATGATTACGTGTATAGGTGAAAATACTTGTACTGTAATAGTTGTCGGTGGATTAGAAATACAACCATTAGCATCCATTGCATAGACTGAATAATTAGTTGTTGCTGATGGGTTAACCGTTTGAAATTGGCCATTAGGGGTTACTATGCCGGGGCCCGACCAGTAAAATTCGTAGGGTGGGACACCTCCGTTTGCTGTAGCAGAAATAATGGTAGTTTGGTTAACACAAATAGTATCTGAGTTAATCGGGAAGATTTGAATTGCACTGGGTTGTCCAACTGTAGTACTTGCTGCCATTGTACATCCATTTACGTCGGTTACAGTTACAGTATAATTACCCGCAAAAAGACTTGTCGCAGTCTGAGATGATTGACCTATGTTCCAAGCATAAGAATATGGCGCCATTCCTCCCATTACATTGGCTGTTGCTTCTCCAGTATTACTGCCGTTGCACAGAGCATTCGTAATGTCAAAAGTGATTTGTTGAGGACCAGTAACCATTCCAACTGGTACTGATGCATTTGCATGGCAATTGTTTGCATCTGTTACCTGAAGTTGATATATTCCATTGGTTAAATTCTGAATAATGGGGGTTGTTGCGTTTCCAGGTGACCAAAGGTAGGTATATGGAGAGACACCACCGGTTATTGAATCAATTTGAGCACTTCCAGTATTGTTTCCACAACTGGCGGGGTACATTGAAGTGTAAACAAGAAGGGGGGCAGGTTGATTAATTGTAAAATCTTCAGTTATTGTACAGTTATTTCCATCTGTTACTTGTATCGTAAATGTTCCAGCCGGGAGATTTGCTGCAACTGAATTTGTGCCTGTTGCTGGAGGTAACCAAATGTATTGGTGTGGTGGAGCTCCTCCTGAAGTTGTTGTAGATATTATACCTGAATAATTGCCACTACACAAGACATCTGTAACAATTCCATTGATTGTAATTGCAGCAGGTTGATTGACAGTTGTTGAGGCGGTGCTGGTGCAGGAATTGGCGTCTGTTACAACAATATTGTAAGTGCCAGCGCAAAGTCCAGTAGCTGTAGTGCCAGTTTGACCTATTCCTAGCCAGTTGAAACTATAAGGAGGCACTCCTCCTCCAGCTTGAGCTGTTGCCATTGCATTGCAATCACCAAAACATAGGTTGTTAGTGGTGTAGTTAATTACTGACACCAGATGAGTAGGCTCGTTAATTACTATTGAACTGGTTGATTGACATCCATTATTGTCGGTAACGGTCACGAAATATACGCCACCAGCTAACCCTGTTGCTGTATCACCTACCCAGCTATTACTCCAGGTAGATATATAGGGTGGAGCCGGAGGTGATGAAGGGGAGTAAGTTACAATAGCTACTCCATTATTTGCATCAGCACAGGTTACATGTGTTGGAATGAATGAAGTAATTGAAGGACCATTAAAGTTTTGTATGCTGACATTGAGTGATGCTACACAACCATTTTGATCAATAACAGTAATATCATGATTCCCAGCTGGCATATTGGTTTCGCATGTTCCATTCCCTCCTGTAGACCATTGGATTTGATACCCAGTTGTTCCGCCTTGGAAAACGACACAGGCTGACCCATTCGCAATTCCACAGGTAGCGGGAGTTATATTGGCTAAATCAACCTGGAGAAGTGGATTTCCATTTATAGTTGCTGAACTAGAAGCTGTACAACCATTGTTATCAGAAACAGTTACTGAATAGGTGCCTGGACATAAATTGTTTAAATTTGCATTTGCATTAAGATTCGACCAAAGGTATGTGTATGGCAACTGTCCGCCGTTTACTGCGGTAGTAATTGAACCATCACAGAAAGAGTAGCAGGTCTCGTCTGAATGAAACAAGTTTAAAGAAAGAGGTGGCGGTTGACTAATAATGGTTGTATTTGTAATAGAACATCCGTTCATGTCAGTTACTACGACAGTATATGACTCTGCAGGAAGACTTCCGATGTTCTGGTTCGTAGAATTATAAGTGCCAACTGAATTTGTCCAATGGAAAGAATAGGGGGGAGTCCCACCAGTTACATTAACAGAAATGGATCCATTATTTGACATAAAACATGTAAGATGAACAGGGGTAATACTTGTAAATGACATTGGGTTAGGAGTAGCAACTGTTCCGGAAATGGTTTGTGTGCAGTTATTGGCATCAGTTACAGTTACACTATGCGTTCCACCTGTGAGGTTGAGTGCAACAGATCCAGTCTGATTTCCAGTAGAAGGTCCCCATTGATATGTGTATGGAGGAACACCTCCTAAAGCTGTTACAGAAACATTCCCATCGGCAGTACCTGAACAGGTTTCATTGTGAATTGTTGTGGCGAGTGAAATAAACGAGGGTTCATTAATAAGACGATTGCCACTTGTCGTACAACCATTTGCATCTGTAATAAGTATCGTCATTGCCCCACTGCAAATTCCTCCGGTTGAGGCAGCTGTGGGTGCATTTCCACCAAAGGGCAAACCGCCAGACCAAGAATAATTATAGGGTGTTGTTCCTCCTGTGACTATCACGCTGGCAGTTCCGTTGCATGAACCGTTACATGGAGGACTGGTAGATGTAATATTAGCAATGGCCAAGACTAATGGCTGGGTTATGGTTACATTGGTTGAAGCTATACAGCCATTGTTGTCTATAACCGAGACGGAATAGTTTCCTGCACATAGGTTAGTTGCAATGGAAGTTGTTTGGCTGAATGGATCACTCCATAAATAGGTGTAAGGGGCGACTCCTCCACTGGCAGTGACACTGGCAGTCCCATTGCATAAACCATTACACGTTACGTTTGTTTTGGGCCCAAGTGTTGCAGTAACTCCACTGGCATCAGGAACAGTATATGATCCTGTCGCAGTACAACTTTTGATGTCGGTAACAGTTACGTTATAGGTTCCGGCGGGAATGTTGGTAAGCGCTGGTCCCGATCCTACGTTGGGAGACCATAAGTAGGTTAAGGGAGGAGCTCCATTAGTTACAACGATGGAAAGGCTTCCGTCAGAAAGACCACAATTAGCAGAAACTGGTGTAGCTGCAATCGTTATTGCAGCAGGATTGCTTAATGTATAACTGGCAGTATTGGTGCAACCATGATTGTCGGTCACAGTAACGGTATATGCTCCAGAGCATAAACTTGTATTGTTCGCCCCAAAGAAAGTATTAGTCCATTGGTATGTGTACGGCGAAGTTCCTCCTGCAGGACTGGCCGAAATAGACCCGTTACATTGACCAAAACAAAGTATATCCAGTGCAGATAATGTTACTGATAAAGCGGTGGGCTGATTGACAGTGGATGTTGCCGTTACAACACATCCAGAAGCATCACTTACAGAAACAGTGTAGCTTCCGGCACAGAGATTAGATGCTGTAATACCTGTTTGACCACCGGGATTCCATAAATATGTATAGGGAGAAGTTCCTCCACTCATTGATACTGTAATAGAGCCATTGCAAAGTCCGTTGCAACTAACATGTGTCGTATTAGAGATAGTTGCTGTTCCTGAAGGAGTATTTCCTACAATAGCAATGGCTGTGGTAGTACATGAATTGATGTCAGAAACAGTTACAGTATATGATCCGGGGACAAGATTTGTAGCTGTTGCAGTAACTTGACCTCCAGCTGCTGCATTCCAAAGATAAGTATAACCCGGACTTCCGTTGGCTCCGGTAACAGTAGCTGAACCATCAGGTAAATTACAGTGTGCACTGATAGTTGTTGTAGTTGCTGTGACAGCAGTTGGCTGGGTTAACGTAACGGATGCAGTAGCAGTACAACTATTAGCATCACGAACTGTAACAAAATATGTCCCTGAGCATAGTCCTGTAGCTCCGGGGTTTGTTTGTGTGTTTGACCAAAGATAAGTATAGGTAGGCGTCCCTCCAGCTGGAGTTACTGTAGCGGTTCCGTTACATGTCCCATTACAGGTTGGGTTTAATGACGACGAAATAGTTGCAGTAACTTGTGTCGGTTGTGTAATATTTGCAGTTGCAATAGATGTGCAACCAGAATTATCAGTTATAGTAACATTGTATGAACCTAATGAAAGATTAGTCGCTGTTTGTGTGGTTTGCGAATTCTGCCATAAATAAGTGTATGGAGTTGTTCCGCCTGTTCCTGCAGCCGTTGCAGTTCCATTATTGCCTCCAAAGCATAATGGTTGTGTCGTTCCAGAAACAGAAGCTGTAACACCGGATGTATTGTTGATTGTGGCACTATTTGTTGCAGTACAACCATTCCCGTCAGTAACTGTAACGTTATATACTCCTGCTGGTCTTGCTGAGATTGTCTGTGTTGTAAGACCTCCCGGATTCCAAAGATAAGTATAAGTGCCGGTTCCTCCCGAAGGATTTACCGTGGCGCTTCCATTAGATAGTCCGCAAGTTGAACTGATTGTTGATGTTGATGTTGTTACTTGGGTAGGCTGAACCAGATTGACCGTAGCTGTGGCGACACAACCCAGATTGTCGGTTATGGTAACGTTGGAACTACCATTGCATAAGTTAGAAACTGAATTCGTTGTAAGTATTGATCCTGGTGTGCTGGATCCGGTAGACCAAACATAATTAAATGGCTGATTTAGTGTGCCACCAATGCTGACTGTGGCAGTTCCGTTACAAGCTCCAAAACATAAAGGTGCATTACTTGCTGTGATTGTAGCTGTAGGAGCACCAGTACTGTTGACGTTAATTGTGGTTGTTGATGTACATGAAGATGCGTCAATTACTGTTACAGTGTATGCCCCAGAACTAAGTCCGGTTATTGTATTTGTATTGGAGGGAGAGTTGGGCGTAGTTGCACTGTTAGACCAGTTGTAAGTATAGTTTGGAGAACCTCCGGATGTAATAGTTACAGTAGCTGATCCGTTGGATGCGCCACAAGTTGCACTTCCCGAGCTGCTTGTAAGTACAATCGCTGCTGGATTGGTAAGTACAACACTGGCAGTTTGCGTGCAACCAGCACCACCCGCTGCATCAGTGACGGTGACAGTATATGTTCCGGCACAAAGCCCGGTAAGATTAGCTGTAGTGCCAGAGTTACTCCAAAGATAATTATAGGTACCTGTTCCACCTGAGACCGTAGCTTGAGCAGTTCCATTACAACTTCCGTTACATGTGGGATTGGTTCTAGATGTTACAATAGATAATGCCGCGGGCTGTGTTATGTTTGTTGTCGCAGTTCCTTTGCAACCATACGAATCAGTTATTGTTACTGTATAAGAACCTGGACATAAACCAGTAATATTTTGCGTTGAGCCTGAATTTGACCATGCATATGATGAATAGGTTCCTGAACCACCGCTTCCAGTGGCTAGGGCGCTACCGTTACATACTCCAAAGCATGTAGCATTTGTTGGTGTTATTGTGGCTGTTGGTTGAGCGTAAACAGTAATAGTTTGGGTGTATGTGCTGGTACAAGAGCCAAGAGAGACAACTTGGGTTACAGTATGAGGCCCTGCAGTAGACCATACTATTCCTGTGGGGTTTTGGGCTGTAGATGTTCCAGGAGTAGCGCCAGGAAATGTCCATGCATAGGTTACGCCAGCTGTACCGGTGTTTGTGAAATTAAATGAATTTCCCGTTAAGCATTGGTTCCCATTGTATGTAAAGCCCGAAGTAACCGATCCTGTGCTTGTAATGGTTTGAGATGTTGTAGCTGTACATCCACTTCCATTAGTGACTGTTGTAGTGTAAGTTCCAGCTGCCAGACCAGTAAAGGTATATGATGTTGCAGAGGTGCTTCCTGAAGCTGTTGCCGGAGGACAAGTATATGTGTAATTAGCAACACCTCCACCTGTTACGTTTACTGTAATTGTGCCGTTTGAAGAACCACAACTTGCAGCAACATTGGATGAACTCAGTGTTAATGGAGCAGGGTTGGTCAATGTAACTGATGCTGAATTGGTGCAGCCGTTAGCCGAAGTGACAGTAACAGTATAAGTTCCTGCAGGTCGACTTGTAATATTTTGTGTCGTAGCACCTGTACTCCAGATATAAGTATAAGGTGCTGTGCCACCTGTAACTGAAGTGATATTAACTGAACCATTGCTTAATCCATTGCAAGTGGGATTTGTTCCGGATGTATTAATTGTAAGCCCCGGAGTGACATTTACCGTTACCTGTACTGCTTGTGTCCCTGGGCAGAGTGGGTTTCCACCTGTGATGTTACAATTGTATGTCGTTGTTGTACTTACTGTTGCTGTTGGATTTGCAATGTTGGGGTTGCTTAGTCCTGTGGTTGGTGTCCAAGAATATGAAGTGCCGCCTGAAGCTTGTAAATTAACGGTTTGTCCTGCGCAAATGGAAGCAGAATTGGTTCCAGTTTGTGTTATTATGGCATTGGCTAACCAAACACCAGAGCCGGCAGAAATGGTATAGTTACATACATCACCAGCATTTCCATCAATCATTAATAAATAGTTCTGACCAATAGTTAAACCTGTTGCAGTTACAGTTCCATTTACCTGCACACCAGGGTTCCAGCAGTTTGATCGTGATATAAAGTTAACACAATCCGTAGTAGAGTATATCTCCATCTGAATACCCCACCCGTTTATACAATTGCAAACAAAAACGTTAAGTGTTGCTGTAGTGGCTGTTGCTGTAAAAGTGAGCCAGGAATTGTTTTCTACAGATCCGCAAAAGGATGCTGGTATACTTCCTGGAGTATATGAAGCACTTGTATTTCCGCAATACCCTTCGAACTCGCAAATAGGAGTTGGGGTTGAGCAATTATCGTTTGCAGGGGGTGAAGTCGCTGAACAAGCAGGTCCGCCAGAACAGTTGCTTGGCGTTCCCCCTCCACAACTGGTACATGCCCACTGAATGGTTGTTCCTGTTGAATTATTCTGACAATTATAAAGACTATTTAATAGCGTTACAGTTCCAGTAAAAGTTGCCGTCCATGTAATGGTAGATTGAGCTCCACAACCATCATCATTATATGCTAAAACGGTTCCAGAGCCACATGTACTCCCTTGAAAAAGAGTCAGCTGTGTGTCGTAATCTGTATCACCACAAGTTTGCCATGTATATGTTTGTCCTGAGGTTACGGAATAGTATGAATATTCTCCTCCATATACTATCGTGCTTACTGTTGTAAATGTTGATGACGTTGTAGAAAGTGTACCGCTAGGGTAGTTACTATTGCAATTCGTACATTGCGAATGGATTTCATTTACATTTAGCAAGAATCCTATTAATAGAAAAAAAGGTATTAATCTTGTCATAGTCTTTATATTAATTTGATTCTTTAATTAATTTTTCGGCTTTTTCAGCTTCTGATTGATCTGTTTCAGTTGGAAAGCTAGATTTATACACGTCAGGGTATTTTTCTATCCATATTTTTTTAAGAACAGAATAAGCTCTCGATTGTTTTTGTGGATCAATAATATTAATAGGGGAAGGAAGTCTTTTAGACAAATCACTTACTGGCTCTCTTCCATAGTTGTTATAGACTGACAAATATTCATCTTTGGAAGACGTCTCTTTATAACGGTCTTTAATAGTTAATCCGGGAATAATCGCGAGTTTTTCGTAAACTTTGTTGAAGTCAATTTCACTTTCTGTGAAAATGATCCCATCTCCTTCTGGATATATTTTTGCAATAAGCACGTTTTCCATTTCTGTTATGATGCGAGATACATAAATAGCCTGTTCTTCGCCAGAAAGACCGTCAATATTTATCCGGTACATCGAAAGATTTTCAAAAGATTGAGTCCACTGTTGTGATTGCATTGTATTTATGCAAAAAAACATCATCAGAATAATTCCGTAGATTTTATTGTTCATCTTATTATTTTATTATAGAAACACTTCCTTGGTACGATTCATAATTTCCATTATTGTCCCAAGCTTTTAATTTGTATAAGTACATGCCTGGTTCGCAGGGCTGGTTGTTCGATTGACAACTGCCATTCCAACCTACTTTTTTGCCTGTTCCACTGTACATTACCTGACCACGGGAGTTAATAATTTCCATATGGTAATTTGTAATATTTTGGTTGTCTGTAATAGGCTCAAAAATATCATTTACGCCATCCCCGTCGGGCCTGATAGCATTAGGTAACTGAACGAGTAAGGGTATCTTGATATTGATTTTTTTAGTCAGTGTGTCCATGCAACCAAAACTATTTTGAGCAACCAAAGATACAGAATATTGTCCATTCTTTTTATACGTTCTTTCAGCAGATAGACCATATGATGTAGTATCATTTGCTTGCCAGATTAATTTTTCTGTATTTTCGGAGGATAATAATACATGCTGGTTGTCAATTTCTATGTCGAAATTGGCTTTAGGTTTTGAAAATACTGTTATGGCTTGTTCAATAATCTTTACCTTAATTTCTTCATTTTTAAAGTATTTGACCATGAGTTTTACCTGATATTTCCCTTGTCTGGTGTAAGTGTGTTCAGGTGATCTTTCGGTCGAAATTTTGCCGTCACCGAAATCCCAGGAGTATATCATACTGTCACATTTTTCAACGGGGAAGAATTTTGCTTCAAAGGGCGGACATCCAGAAGTTTGACTTATTGTAAAGTCAGGACAGGGGGATTTTGCTTTATTACTTGGAGTGATTGTAGTTAAATTATTGCAAGTTTTGGTAGTGTCTTTTAAACTAACTTGGTTTTTAATTATAGTATTTTTATTGACTGTTTCGGATGTGCTCGTTTGGGTACTATTATTGCTTACCATAGTTTGGCTGACAGATGAGTTGTCGGGTGTTTCGTTTTGAATTTCCTGAACTTCTGTTACATTATTTGAAGTTGCTACGGAATGTTCTGTTATTTTATTTGAATTTTCAGTGATAGGGCTTTTTTCTGGTATGGCTACCCAAATAGTAATCACTGCAGCAGTAAATAGTGTGACGCCTGCGACCCAACGCAATGTTTTGAAAAGCCTGTGCTTTTGCAGGGCTTTGTCGAACTGCATCCAGGCGTTATCCTGATAAGGATATTCGAAAGCGTTGAGCTTTTCCTGGAGGAGTTTTTCGTTTGGAGTAAGTTTATTCATCGTTCCTAAAGTGTTGTTCAAATAATTCTTTTAGTTTCATTTTTGCCTTGGCAAGATTCGATTTGCTGGTTCCTACAGAGATTTCGAGATGTTCTGCAATTTCCTGATGTGACATGTTTTCAATAACAAACATGTTAAAAACAGTTTTGTATGCAGGGGAGAGATATTGAATAAGCGAAATGACTTTTTCGGCCTTCTCTTGTTTTAATCTTTCGGTTTCAATCATGTCATTTGTCTCATCTGCAATATGATCGGCAAAATCGTCTTCTCCATTTTGGAGATAAAAATCTTTTCTTGATCGAACATGATCAATTGCGTTATTTACAATTAGTCTGCGAACCCAGCCTTCCAAAGAACCTTTATTTTCGAAGCCTTTAAGTTTCGAAAAAACTTTAATAAAACCGTCGTGCAATATATCTTGTGCTTCTTCTCGATTTCTAGAATATCGCATACAGACAGTCATCATCTTGCCATAGAACATTTTATAAAAGATTTGCTGGCTTTTTTGGTCGTTCTTTACACACGATTTAACGAGTTCTTCAACCGCTTCCTTGTTTGTCAGATCGATCATGGGCAACAAATCATTTTATAGACGTATTGATTTTTTGAGGGTTGCTTCAAAATGATATCTTAATAATGAACATTTTATTAACGAATAATAATTTTGAGCTTTTCTAAGGTATTCGATTGATTATCCCTCCATAAGCAGACGTATAATCCTGCTGGAAGTTGATTTAAATCCAAACTGCCTTTTTGAACCGAAATATTTTTAACCAAAACGGGTTTTCCTTCTGCGCTGAAAATCGTTAATCTGTTATTTTCGACTGACATATTAGTCGAAAAATATAAAATATTTTCACTTACATATACTTCATAAGTATAGGTGTTTACAGAATTGTAAGTTGGATAATCCACCGAAATATAGTTTGTTTTCAGCAAAGTGTCGGAAGGGCAAGTGCTATTCGAAACAATCAGTGAAACACTATAGAGGCCAACATTATTATAAATGTGTGTTGGTGAAGCTACAGTGGCTTGAGAGCCATCTCCAAAATCCCATAAATAATTGTCAGCAAAAACAGAGTTGTTGTTAAATGTTGTTTCGGCAGTCGGTAAATTGAGATTTGTCTCTTGAGCTGTAAAGTCAGCTACGGCACCATTCAAAACTGTTACAGCGTTGGTGACCGTCTTTGTAGATATGTTATATTGTCCGGTTACTGTAAGTGTTACGCTGTATGTGCCAGGTGTATTATATTGAACAGTTGGATTTGCTATATTGGAAGTTGCAGGAACACCTCCGGGGAATTCCCATGCGTAACTTTGGCCGTTTGTACTCTCGTTTGTATACGTTACAATACCTCCCGGACAAAAATTCGAGGAACTTTGGGTGAAGGCTGCTTCAGCTTGTGGGCGGTACGACCACCACATGGCGTCATAGGCAATCATTTGGCCATCATATGTTGAGGAATCGCCCAGATAAACGTATCCTGATTGACCCTGATTAAATGTATAGGTTCCCAACGAAACCCATTCGTCAGAATAGATTGATTGATTGATGTCTACGGTAGATACTCCGCCATTATGATACACTTTGTAAGGGGCAGAAACCGTAGTTGCTCCGTTAGAGGGAACATAGGCAAATACCTCATACATTCCCTGTTGGGGAAGGGTGGGTGTCCATGTGACCCAGCAAATGTCAGGAATTCCGGCATCGGTCATAGTGTACCATGTGTGTCCATTATATCCTACATTGAAATCCCGGAAATAGCGCTGATGCGATGATGCTTGTGTGTTATTGACATAAAAGCCGTGATTGTAATAATTATTATCAATAATGGTATCATTGTAAGTTGTTTCTGTATATCTGGCTTTCACTGTCCAGGCAATACCACCGTGTGTGCCGTCGTTATCAAGATTTTGATATCCATTATGGTATCCGGGCCAGTCGTATTTCGCTCCTGCTCCATCATAACTAGGGTAGCCAGGCGTGTTTTTATTGCCATATGGATCATTAAAAATTAAGGTATGTTGACCAGAAATGTAGCCAATGGCTAAAGTTAGGTGCCCACTTGTGAGATAATTGCAAATAGGATGTACGAAGCCAAGGTCAATTTCTGTTGTAGTGTTGGCAAAAGTGCAGGCCCCTTCCCATAATTGATTGGATGTATGATAATGGTTTTCGTGATAATTTTTCATTCGGGCATTGGGGGAGTATGTCCCATTCCACATATATCCAAAACCTCCGTAGGCTGTTGTGCCACCCGTGACTTCAGAAACATTGTAATAAATTTCATTATAGCGATAAAAGTCAGCAACATATGAACCATAGGCATTAATATGTGGATCCCACGAATAACCATGATCTACTTCTACTGGCCATGGGGGCAACTGATTGTAGTAGGCAAATGACATCGCACTGGTAGTCGGAGCACAGGAACTGTAACCATAATGCCATGATGGCGTATCATATACCTGATGAATGTAAGGGACTGATCCGGGAACCAATACATCCGCTTTAGTTCCTGAAATATTGTAAAACTTGACTGGAAGTTTGCCGTTATACTGAAGCAGTATTATTTGTTGCGCATTTTTTCTGTTTTTTAGTTTAGCAATCTGCCTTTGGTCATATGTCTGAAAAATAAAGCTACCATCTTGGCAAATGGAAGGTTGCATCTCAGAAATATCAGGAGTTTGAGTGAGGTTCGATATTTCTCCTTGATGATAATACATAATGTCGGCGCGGGGAATACTGTCATTCGAAATAAAATCCAGTGAGTAAATAAATGATTGGTTATCAGTCCATACGCAACCTCCCCCTTTCCCTAGAGAAATTGTTTTTTCTGCAAGAGTATTATACAGATAGAGTTCTCCATCCAGTGAATTGAAGGTCAAGAGTGTTCCGTCGATATTAAAGCGGGGGTATACATATCCTTTATCTGGGTTGGTTATTATGTATTGTTTCTTTGTTTGCAAGTCCGATAATATCAGTTGGTCATCAGCATTGTTGAATATCACTTTTCCTGAACTATAGGCAACAAAATTACTATAGTATCCTAGGGGAAAAGTTTGTGTGATTCCTTCATTATTAATAATGTATATGTTTTCTTCGGAGGTAAAATATTTTTCTCCT
>PHDH01000106.1 GCA_002840935.1 Bacteroidetes bacterium HGW-Bacteroidetes-21
AGGAAATGGATATTCATCGGAGGCGTTTTATTGTCGGCAGTGACCCTCGTTTTTGCTTTTCTTTCCCATCATGATCTGGGCAATCGCTTTAGTCAGAATACCCAACAAGAGCATGTCGTGACAACAGAAGATACAGCCAACGTTATGGTTGCCATTCCTGATACGTTGATTGCTAAGACGGATACCTTGGTCGCTGATTCTGTTGAAACCCAAAATGTCGCAATTGACTATCCTACAGCGGCCATGAAAAATAATTTCCCTTCTTTTAGAGGCCCCGGTGGAAATGGTATTGCCTATCAGAAAAATATTCCCACCAGTTGGGATGGTGCTAGTGGTAAAAACATTTTATGGAAAACGGCCATTCCTTTGCCCGGGTATAATTCGCCTGTAGTATGGGGAGATAAAGTTTTCCTGACAGGTTCTGATGGTACAAAGCAGGAAGTATACTGTTTCAGCAAAAAGACGGGTGAAATTCTTTGGACCGCTGAGGTTATTGGTGTCGATGGCTCACCAACAAAATCGCCCAAAGTAACAGATGATACGGGCTATTCCGCATCTTCTGTGGCTACCGACGGGGTAGGAGTCTATGTCATTTTTGCTACAGGAGATATTGCTGCTTTTGATATGAATGGAAGCAAACTATGGTCAAGGAACCTGGGTGTACCTGCCAATCATTATGGTCATTCTTCTTCTTTAGTGGTCATAGAAGGAAAGCTAATAGTTCAGTACGATCACAGTAAATCGGCCAATGTGTATGCTCTTTCTACCCGAACGGGCAAAACAATATGGGCTACTTCCCGCAAAGTAAAAATTTCATGGGCGTCTCCAGTAATTGTAAATACTGGCTCCAGAGTGGAGATATTGCTACTGGCTGAACCATTTCTTTCATCGTACGATCCTTCCACGGGAAAGGAACTCTGGAAAATAGATTGTACTTCGGGTGAAGTCGGTCCCTCGGTTGCTTGTGCCAATGGTATTGTGTTTGCGCTGAACGAATACGCCAATCTCGTAGCAGTAAAAGTGGGCGACAATCCTACTGTTTTGTGGGAAAGTAACGAGTATTTGTCGGATGTGCCCAGCCCGGTGGCAACTGATAAATACCTGATTGTAGTGACCAGTTATGGCGAAGTTGTTTGCTACAACCCATTGACTGGTGATAAATACTGGAATCATGATTTTGGAACAGGAACATATTCTTCCCCCATACTTTTAGGAGATAAAGTTTATCTGATGGATAAAAAAGGTACCATGCACATCTTCAAGGCTGATAAAAAATTTATTTTGATCGGAGAATCGAAAATTGGGGAAGAAACGGTCTGTACCCCTGCTTTTTCGGATGGTAAAATCTTTATCCGGGCCGGAAATAATTTGTATTGTGTAGGGAAATAATGGTATGACAAAGGAAATGTTGGAAATAATCGACAATATAGTAGCTGCTCAGGGAAGGACAGTTGACCGGGTGATACCTATACTTCAGGCTATACAGACAGTGTTTAACTATTTGCCTGAGGATGCACTTGCCAGAGTTTGTGAAACAACAGATATTAGTCCTTCTCAGATTTGTTCGGTGTCGACTTTTTATTCTCAGTTCCGTCACGAGCAGGTGGGGAACCACATTATACATGTTTGCGTGGGTACAGCATGTCATGTCAAAGGAGCATTGCTGGTGTATGATGCGTTCCGAAGAGAATTGAAATTGAATGATGAGACTGATACTGATGTTGACAAACTTTTTACCTTAAACAAAGTAGCCTGTCTGGGTTGTTGTACTATCGCGCCAGTTGTACAGATTGATGATATTACCTATGGGAACGTCAGTTCTGAAAGAATTCCTGAAATACTGGCAGATTTTCTCCAACAGAAAAATAACCCCGGTGAAGTTTCGAGTCTGGGAAAACCTGCTAATTCTATAGTGAAAGGAGAGATTCGTATTGGTCTCGGTTCTTGTTGTGTGGCCAGTGGAAGTGCGGGAGTAAAAGAAGCTTTGGAGAAAACGCTGAACAGAAACAATATTAATGTTAACGTAAAACAGGTGGGCTGCGTCGGAATCTGTAATCAGGTGCCCATGATGGAAATACAAAAAGAGGGGGAGCCTCCTGTCATATATACTCATATTCGACCTGAAGAAGTTCGGAAAATTATTGGTAAGCATTTTAAACCCGACAGTTTTATTGATGAACTGAGAAATCGCTTTTACAATTTTGTTGAGAATCTCGCCATTGAAGATGTGCCTGTAGCTACACAGACATTTTCTCCTGAAAAGCGCGACAATCCGGTTACCTCTTTCTTAAATGGTCAGATTAATATTGCCACTGAGCACCGGGGCGAAATCAAACCGCTTGATTATGATGAATACGAAAGGTTGGGTGGTTTTTCGGCTCTGCATAAATGTTTATTCGAATCGACACCCGATGATGTTATTAACGAAGTTAAGAAAAGCGGTCTGAGGGGCAGGGGAGGCGCTGGTTTTCCAACGGGACAAAAATGGGAACTGGTAAAGAATGTCGTCAGTGATACGAAATACATTATTTGCAATGGGGATGAAGGGGATCCCGGAGCATTTATGGATCGTATGTTGCTTGAATCATATCCGTTTAGAATTATCGAAGGAATGATCATTGCAGCGTATGCCATAGGAGCGACACAGGGATATTTTTACATTCGTGCCGAATACAAGTTAGCAGTAAAACAGATTTCAACAGCATTGGAAATTTGTCGTAAGAAAAATTTGTTGGGGAAAACTGTTTTGGGCTCTTCTTTTTCGTTTGACATTTTTCTGTTTGAAGGAGCCGGTGCTTTTGTTTGTGGTGAAGAGACCGCCTTGATAGCCTCGGTTGAAGGTAAGAGGGGATTTCCGTCTCTGCGCCCGCCTTATCCTTCCGAAAGTGGTTTGTGGGATAAACCTACGTTGATTAATAATACCGAGACTTTCTCCATGGTTTCATGGATATTTCGGAATGGTGCCGATGCATTTAACAAATCCGGCACCGAAAAAAGCAAGGGAACAAAGGTCTTTGCGCTGGCAGGAAAAATTAAACGGGGTGGCCTTATTGAAGTTCCGATGGGAACAATTATACGACAAATTGTTGAAGATATTGGCGGGGGTATTGCCGGAGGTAAGCTTTTCAAAGCAGTGCAGATTGGAGGCCCTTCGGGCGGCTGTATTCCGGCTTCGATGGCTGATTTGCCTATAGATTACGAATCCCTAACAAGTGCAGGTGCCATGATGGGTTCTGGCGGTCTTGTTGTTCTCGACGAAACCGATTGTATGGTAGACATTGCCCGTTATTTTCTGTCGTTTACCCAGGATCAGTCGTGTGGAAAATGCACATTTTGTCGTATAGGCACCAGAAAAATGTTGGAAATTCTTGATCGTATTTGTAGTGGACAAGGCAAAGTTGGGGATATAGAAGCACTCGAACAACTTGCTGTGAAAACGCATCAGGGAAGTCTTTGTGGTTTGGGTAAATCGGCTCCCAATCCTGTGTTGTCGACCCTGAAATATTACCGTGAAGAATACGAAGCGCACATTCAGGGAAAATGTCCAACCGGGAAATGCAAGGAAATGATCCGTTACGAAATCAAAGACGATTGCATTGGCTGTACCAAATGTGCCCAGCGCTGTCCTTCCGATGCTATTGAGGCAAGACCGCATGAATTGCATGTCATCGATCAGGAAAAATGTATTAAGTGCGATGTTTGTAAGCAAATTTGTCCCACGGGCTCAGTAATAACGATATAAAATGGTAAGTCTGAGAATTAATAATATTGAAGTCGAGGTTCCCGATGTAACCACTGTGTTAAAAGCAGCTCAGATTGCTGGAGTTGATATTCCGACTTTGTGTTTTTATGAGTCTGTGCCTAATCATGCTTCATGTATGGTATGTGCAGTGAAGAATAAGCAGACAGGTGCATTTATTCCATCCTGCGAAGCCAAGGTTCAGGAAGGAATGGATATTGATGCAAGTTCGCAGGAAGTCATTGAATTCAGAAAAGATGCACTGGAATTATTATTAAGCGATCATGTCGGCGACTGCGAAGCCCCTTGCCGGATAAGTTGTCCTGCATTTATGGATATTCCGCAAATGAACCGGCTCATAGCAAAAGGTGATTTTTCCAATGCACTGAAAATAGTAAAAGAAGAAATTGCATTGCCCATGGTTCTGGGTTATGTCTGTTCTGCCCCCTGTGAAGCTGCCTGTAGGAGAAAACCGATGGGAGGAGCTGTCTCTGTTTGTATGCTGAAGAGAATCGTTGCTTTGGAAGGAATGTCCGAGGATAAGCCAATCGAAAAGAAAAACAAAAAAGTGGCTGTGATTGGTTCAGGACCTGCCGGTTTGTCTGCTGCCTATCATTTGCTGAAAGAGGGTTATGATTGTGAGGTTTTCGAAAAACAATCTCATGTAGGTGGAACATTACTGACAGTTTCTGAATCACAAATGCCTGCTCAAATTCTCACTGCCGAGGTCGAACAATTGGTAAAATTAGGTATGGTTTTTCATTTGAATCAAGAAGCCAATCCTGTTTTATTGATCAAAGATTTTGATGCAGTGATAGTCGCTGTCGGTGAAAACTCAATAAAAACTTCATTGCAAATTCAGCCGGAAACATATACAACAAACACTCCCGGAATATTTGCCGGAGGTTCAGTAATAAAACCACTAAAAATGGCAGTGAAGGCTGTTGCACAAGGAAAAGAAGCTGCCCGTGCGGCAATGATATATTTGCAAGGAAATTTGCTTACTGAAAAGTCTTTTTTCAATTCAAAATTTGGAAAACTAAAAGAAGAAGAGCATACTGAATATTTGAAAGAGTCTGTTGATGAAAACAGAATGGAACCTGCCAGAGGATTTATTGCCGGATTCACCCACGAAGAGGCTATTTCCGAAGCCAAACGTTGTCTTCGTTGCGATTGTCGTAAATCGCAGACATGCAGGCTCAGAAATCTTTCTGCAATATATCAGGCCGACCAGAAAAAATATAACTATGGCGAGCGCAAAACCATCAGGAAATATTTTCAGCATGAAATACTGGTCTATGAGCCCGAAAAATGTATTAAATGTGGTCTTTGCATCGAAATTGCAGCAAAAAATAATGCTTTGACAGGTATGGCCTATATTGGCCGGGGATTTGAAATGTCTGTTCAGGTGCCGTTCAATAAGTCGATGCAGGACGCATTAGTCAATGCAGCTCAGGAATGTATTGCTGCCTGCCCGACGGGAGCGTTGTCAGATTATAAGGGAGAGGATAATATTCTGCCACAGATTTCGCAGATTAACACAGATAATACAAAATAAAATGCTCATGTATATTATTGAGGAATCACATATGTTTTATGCTCGGCTGAAAGAATTTCCAACGAAAATAAAACTAATAAAATTAATACTGCCACAGATGGCACAAATTAACGCAGATAATATAAAATATAATGCCTATGTATATTGTTGAAGAATCGCAGATGTTTTATGCAAGGCAGGAAGATTTTCCTCTGAAAAAAGAAACATATAAAATTATTGGATTAGCAATGGAAACTCATAAAACATTAGGAAAAGGTTTTTTAGAAGTTGTCTATAAAGATGCTTTAGAATTAGAATTTCAATGGGCAAATATTCAATATAAAAGAGAAGTTCCTTATAATATTAATTACAAAGGATCTATCTTGAAAAGAAGTTATAATGCAGATTTTATAGTGTTTGAAAAAATTGTTTTAGAAGTAAAATCTCAACCTTGTATTACTGATGCTGATTTTAAACAAACCATTAATTATTTGGCTGTTTCAAATTTAAGTATTGGGTTAATTGTAAATTTTGGAGAAGAATCGTTGACATTTAAAAGAGTAATTCTAACCAATTAAATCTGCGTAATCTGTGAAATCTGTGGCAAAAAAAGTATTCAATGAGTAATCAATTTTCAATCAAATTAAATTTTGGAGAACTGTCTCTGATATTATTTGAAGGAATTCAAACAAATAAATCTGTGTAATCTGTGAAATCTGTGGCAAAAAAGTATTTGAAGTGTAAGTATTTAACAAATTTATTGTTCTTATAAATTTCTGAATAATTATGAATTATGAAGAAGCATTGTTGGTATTAAAATGGGTAATTTTACAAATCAAATCTGTGTAATCTGTGAAATCTGTGGCAAAAAAGTATTTGAAGTGTAAGTATATAACAGTCATATTATTACTCTTAGTTTTCTGCATTCCAAATGTAATCGCACAGGAAAACTGGACTTCGTGTCGTGGTAATCAGGCGTTGACTGGTTATGCGGCAGTACAGCCTTTTAAATCATACAATCTGCTATGGTCTTATAAAACCGGAGATAAAATCAAGTCGTCACCTATAATATACGGAGAGAACTTTTATGTTGGAAGTAATGATGGATTCCTGTATTCTATTTCTAAAACAGGAAGTTTAAACTGGAAATTTAGTGCAGGGACTTCAATCGAGGCATCTCCTTTGTGGCTTAATAATACATTGTATTTTGGGTCGCTCGAAGGAAATATTTATGCTGTTGATGCCAAAACCGGAAAACAGAAATGGATGTATAAGACCGAAGGACAGATTTCTGGTGCCTCGAATTGGGTTATGGGAAAGACAAAAGGCTCAGTGAGTATACTGACTGGGAGTTACGACTTCTTTTTACATTGTGTAGATGCTGCCACTGGAAAAGCATTGTGGAAATGCGAGTCGAGTAATTACATCAATGGAACGGCAGCGATTTCGAAAACCACTGCTATTTTTGGCGGATGCGATGGTTTTTTGCATGTAATAGATGTAAATACTGGTATAGAGAACCATAAAATTAATGTAGGTAATTATATTGCTTCCTCTGCTGCTATTCAGGATGGTCGAGCTTATTTTGGTAATTACGACGGGGAAATATATTGCTACGATCTGGCAACTCAAAAGCAAATATGGAAATATGAAGGAGGGGGTACTTTTACGTCTTCACCTGCTGTCTTTTACAAGTTTGTTGTCATTACTTCGCAGGACAAAAAAGTTTATTGCCTGAACAAAGCGGATGGAAAAGTTTTGTGGAAATTTGCCACTCTACAAAAAATCGAAGGTTCTCCTGTCATTGCCGGAAAAACAGTGGTAGTCGCTTCGGGTGATGGCCGCTTATATATTCTCGATTTGGTTTCGGGCAATAAAATATGGTCGTATGATATTGGGAGTCCTGTTTATTCAACGCCTGCTGTTACAAAAAATTATATTGCCGTAGGAGCTGACGATGGAAAAGTATATGTTTTTGGAAAATAAAAATTTAAGAAATGAAAATAACCTATATAGTTCCTGGTTTTGGTGGTACTTTTTATTGTGGTAACTGTCTTCGCGATAGTGCTTTTACCAAAGCTCTCCGGGTGCAGGGACATGATTCAATTACACTTCCTTTGTATTTGCCTCATTCCATTGAGGAATTTGCGCACCAGACCGATGTTCCTGTATTTTATGGTGCAGTCAATATTTATCTGAAACAGAATTTTAGGCTTTTTCGTAAAATGCCTGGCTGGATGTATCGGTTTTTCAATTCACCGGCTATTCTGAAATTTGCTGCAAAAAAATCCAGTTCAACCCGGGCAGTTGGCCTCGAAAAAATGACAATCTCTATGCTTCAAGGGGCTGATGGATATCAGAAAGAGGAACTGGATCAGTTGATTTATTTCCTCAAACATCACGAGAAACCCGATGTTGTTCATTTGTCAAATGCTTTGTTGATGGGACTGGCAGCAAAAATCAGAGAGGAAGTCAATGTGCCGGTCTTTTGTACTTTGCAGGACGAGGATGTGTGGATAGATGCCATGAATGAAAGTTATATTCCTGAACTCTGGAATCTCATGAGCGAAAAAGCAAAAGATGTAGATGCTTTTATAGCTGTCAGCTCGTATTTCAAAGATGTCATGCAACGCAATATGCATATTGCTGACAAAAAGATACATGTCGTGCCTTTGGGAGTTAATCCCGAAGACTATATTGTTCAGTCGCCAGCCACGAATCCACCGGCTCTTGGCTACCTGTCTCGTATGAATGAGGGAAATGGAATGGGTATCATCGTAGATGCTTTTATTTTACTGAAGAAACAGCCAGCATTTTCATCTCTTCGACTCATCCTCACTGGAGGTAAAACTACTGACGATAACAAATATATTAACAAGCAAATACATAAGCTTCAGGAAAATGGCATGATGGATGATGTTGAGTTTATTGATGATTTCCGGCCAAATGTTCTGGATCAGTTCTTTTCTAAAATATCCGTACTCTCTGTGCCCGTTTTAAAGGGTGAAGCCTTTGGTTTGTATCAGCTCGAAGCACTGGCGTCTGGAATTCCAATTGTACAGCCTGCAATTGGCGCTTTTCCGGAAATTGCAGAAATTTCTTCTGCTGGAGAAGTCTATAGCCCCAATAATCCTTCTGCGCTGGCTGCAAAACTGTCGGAAGTCTTATCCAATAAGGAAAAGCTTATGGCAATGGGAAAAAACGGTCGTAAATCTGTGGAAGAAACATTCAATCTCAGCAAGACCACCAAAAAGCTGGTGGATATATACGAGCATGAGATTGAATTAAGAAGAGAAAGTTTATAATGAAATTTGTTTAATATGATTATCGAACTGGAAAACATCAGCAAAAGTTATGGAAACGGAGTCGACGCTCCTTTGAGGCACGTGCTGGTGGACATTTCACTGAAGATCGAGTCTGGCGAGTCGCTGGCTGTTGTTGGACCTTCGGGTTGTGGAAAAAGCACATTGCTGAATATTCTCGGAACACTCGATCAGCCTACAACGGGCACTGTGCGGATTGACGGAGAGGATATTTCTACATTGAACGATACACAGCGGGCTGGAATTCGCAACCGTAAGATAGGCTTCGTATTTCAGATGCACCATTTGTTGCCTCAACTTAACTTGATTGAAAATGTTTTACTTCCAACACTTATACTAAATGATAAATCACAGCGCAATGCAGCCCACTCGAGGGCCATGGATTTATTGCATTCAGTCGGTTTAGGTGATAGGGTGAAACAACATCCGGGACAGCTTTCTGGTGGCGAATGCCAGAGGGCAGCCGTTGTACGAGCGCTGATTAATCAACCGGAACTCATCTTGGCCGATGAACCCACTGGCTCGCTGGACCAGGAATCGGCTGAACAGATTGGAAATTTGCTGTCGAAAATCAATATAGAACAACACGTCGCATTAGTGTTGGTGACTCATTCCATGGATCTGGCTGGTAAGATGAAAACAAAATATGTGTTGAATCAGGGTAAGCTTAAGTAAGATGGATGTGTTTGAACGACAGAATGTAGTATTAACGTTATTTTCCTCACCGTCATGGCGAGTGTGCCGGTCAGACACTCCAAAGAATGAAAAAGCATTGAACACGCGAAGCAATCTCAGTGTGTTGGGAATGTGTGGGGACCTTATGTTGCACGCAAATAGAGATTGCCGCGTCTTTATTTCTTTTTTTCAGAATTTGAAACATTTCCGGAAGACTCGAAAAGACGTTAGTAATGAATTGCATTTCGAATAAAACAACATGACAAAACTAAACTACATCCTCAAAAGCCTAACTTACTTCAAACGACAGCACTTTGCTGTAGTCCTTGGTGTTGTCATTAGCACGGCTGTCCTCACCGGAGCGTTGATCGTTGGCGATTCTGTACGTAATAGTCTAAAACAGATGGTTATTGCACGTTTAGGGAACGTCCAATATGTTCTGCAGGCAGGAGACCGTTTTGTCAGTGCTGAACTGGCGCTTGGGATTTCGGCTAAGACAGGTGTTCGTACTGCCCCCATTATTCTAACTGGCGGTGTTGCCACGAATCCTGAAAATGAACTCCGACTTAACAAAACTCAGGTCTTGGGCGTCGATTCTTCGTTTTGGCAATTGTCGGGAATTATTATGCCCGTATTAAAAAATGAAGAAGTCATTGTCAGTTCAAATCTGGCCGAAAAACTTAAACTAAACGTGGGCGATGACCTTGTTCTGAGAGTGGAAAAGAAAAGCGTTATTCCTTTAAATTCACCTTACAGTTCAGAAGCCGTTCCTTCAGTATCATTGCGTTTGAAAGTTGTGGCTGTTGCCGACGACAAGCATTTGGGCCGTTTCGGTCTGAAGAATAATCAGGTTGCGCCATTTAACGCCTTTGTGTCGCGTGAATACCTGAGCTCCCGGCTCGAAATTTTCGGAAAAGTGAACGTGATACTTCTGGCAGGTAATGACAACGAAACTCCGGGCATTTTTAACGACGCAATATCAGAAATATGGCAGGAAAAGGATGCTGGAATTACTGTCAATCGTCTCGATAGTAACGGAAATTGCGAAGTAACGTCCGACCGAATTTTTATCGACAAAAAGATTTCGCAGTCCATTGAGCAGCAAAAATCAAATGTGCAGAAGATACTGACTTATCTGGTGAATTCTATACGTCTGAAAGATAAAACTACGCCATATTCCTTTGTTACAGCATTATCGGGTAACTATTACAGGAAAACACTAAAGGAAAATGAATGTGATATTAATGTTTGGCTGGCCGAAGATTTATCCGCCAAACCAGGAGATACCTTAAGTTTGACCTATTTTGTGATAGACTCTTTGCTCAATCTGAAAGAAGATAGTAGTCGTTTTGTTGTGCGGAATATCATCCCAGTCCGAGATAGTATTATAAATCGTAGTCTCATGCCGAAATTTCCGGGCTTTGCCGATGCCGTAAGTTGTCTGGAATGGAATTCCAATATGCCCATCGACATGAAGAAAATCCGTGATAAGGACGAAGATTACTGGAACGAATTTCGTGGCACACCCAAAATGGCGATTTCAATTGAAGCAGGAAACAAAATATGGCAAAACAATTTCGGTGATTATACCGCACTTCGTTTCAATGATAAGGTTCAGTCTACATCTTCTGAAAAAAGACTTTCTAAAAGTACTATTTTTAAAAACCTGAATCCCGGTGATCTGAATCTGACTGTAACTGAAGTTAAAAATGAGGGTAGGAGAGCGGCTGTCAGCGGAGTGGATTTTGGAGAACTATTCCTGAGTCTCAGTTTTTTTGTCATCATGGCAGGCATAATTCTTACCGTCATGCTTTATGTACTGAGTCTTGAGGCGCGTAAAACAGAGACGGGCCTTTTGGCTGGACTTGGTTTTTCCCGGAAACAAATTCTGAGGTTGCGCATAAACGAAAACGCTGTAAGCATTCTTATTGGAAGTATGGTGGGTGTGTTGATAGGAATTTTATATACCTATGGACTGATGTCTGCAATTAATACTGTCTGGCAGGATATAGTGCGTACTGATATGATGACAGTTTTTATACAACCTTTGTCTTTAGTGACAGGTTTTTCAGCTGGGTTTATTATTTCCTTTGCAGCTATAGTTCTTTTTACATTCCGCCGACTTAAAAAGCCCGTCATTGGTCTTATTCAGAATATTGATAATACAAATTCCCCTGTCAAAAGAAAAAAGTCAAGTTTTACGTTATTGCTGACTTTAACTTCTCTAATCTTTTCTTTGTCATTGCTTGGATATTCTCTGGCCACTTCTATCGATATGAATGCTGGGCTTTTTCTTGCTTCCGGTGGCCTGTTTATGGTTGGATCACTGTCATGGGTTTACTTGCGCATGGGACACTTAAAAGCAAAAGGGCTTACAGGACTGGCTCTGAAAAATATTTCTGTCAACAAATCCCGGAGTCTTACAGTGGTTTTGTTATTGGCAATCGGAGTCTTTGTTGTAGTGATAACCAGTGCGAATCGCAATACTTTTTATGGCAAAGAAAATGAACGACGTTCCGGAACCGGAGGCTATGCTTTTTGGGCAGAAACAACCGTGCCTATATTGTGGGACTTAAATACGATTTATGGTCGCGAAAAGGCTGGTCTTTCTAGTGACATCGTAAATGATTCGGTTCGTTTTGCTCAATGCCTTGTGGTGGAAGGTGACGATGCTAGTTGTTTGAATCTGAATCAGATTGAAAATCCGGGCATAATTGGAGTCTCTCCCCAGCTTTTTGATAAACAAGGGTCTTTTTCATTTGCCACTTTGCTTAATCAGGTTGATGCAAATAATCCTTGGTTGGAATTGAATGCCAGTTATGGTAATCATGTTATTCCGGCTTTTGCTGACCAGACAGTTATTACTTGGGGAATGCTCAAGAAAGTGGGAGATACGCTTACTTATGTCAGTGAAAGTGGCGAAAAATTGTATCTTGTGCTCGTAGGAGGACTCAATGCTTCGGTTTTTCAAGGTCATATTCTGATTGCCGATAAATATCTCAGGCAATATTTTCCTTCGGTCAGTGGATCGGGAATTATGTTGGTGGATGTCGCTGAAAATAAGCG
>PHDH01000107.1 GCA_002840935.1 Bacteroidetes bacterium HGW-Bacteroidetes-21
ATAAATCTCATTTTACTGCACATTTTACTTAGTATTCCTGATTTCTGAAAGAGCGGGGGGAAGAATATGCAAACCTAGAGTTTTTTTCCGCCAATTGGCGGACTTTTTTGTGGCAATGACAAAAAAGGAAAAAGCTTGATTTTCGTGATTCCATATAAAATCAAAACTGTTTCTAAGCCTTCCGAAATTTGTTTAACATTTTTTTATTAATATTGCACAAAATATGATTTCCGAATATTTTAGCATAAAAGACATTGAAAACCTGACAGGTATCAAGTCTCACACCATACGCATATGGGAGACCCGCTATAATATTCTGAGTCCCGACAGATCCGGCACCAATATCCGGCAATACAGTCATCTGGAATTAAAAAAGATATTAAAGATCTCCTATCTGAATAAACTGGGATATAAAATATCTAAAATTGCAAAAATGCAGGAAAAAGAGATCGATGCCTTAATCTTAAAAATTGACGCCCGGTTTTCGCCCTATTCTTCGCACACAGATTTGCTGATTTCGGCCATGATAGACTTTGACGAAGTTTCTATCTCCACAACCATTAACACTTTATTAGAGCAGCTTGGCGTAGAAACGACCTTCGAAGAAGTCCTTTTTCCCCTCTTGGTTAAAACCGGCATATTGTGGCAGACAAATACCATACAACCTGCCAGAGAACACTTTATCAGCAATATCATATTACGCAAACTACAAGCCATTACTGAGAGTCTGCCTTCCGAAAAAAGTAAAAAAGGATACTTTTTACTTTTCCAATTTCAGCACGAAATGCATGAAATTGGTTTGCAGTATGCCCATTATTTGCTAAGAAAAAACCAATTACCGGTGATCTACATAGGGACATCTTTACCCATTGAGGACATTCAGGAAATTCTCGACGAAAAAGATATCAGTGTAATATATGTCCATTCGGTAATAAATGTTCAGGACAAATATTTGGAGAATATAGAAAAACTTATTCAATATAAGAAAAACACCGCTCTCTGGGCAGGGGGCTTAACACCGGAAATCATAACTACTATGGGGGTTACCAGAATAACCTCTGCCGAAGAGTTCAGACAATTAATTACAACCTACAAAGCCGAAAAAAAATGAAAGTCCCCGACATTTTAAATAGCACAAAAAAGACGCTTGTCTCGTTCGAAATTCTTCCTCCACTCAAGGGTCATAGCATCGAGAGCATTTATAAGGCTTTGGATCCCCTCATGGAGTTCAAGCCACCCTATATCAATGTCACCTATCATCAGGAAGAAGCCGTATATAAAAAACATGCCTCCGGCTTACTCGAAAAGCGTATTATCAGAAAGCGACCGGGGACGGTTGCCATATCAGCTGCCCTTCAATATAAATTTGGCGTTGAAGTTGTTCCTCATATTATTTGCGGCGGTTTTACAAAAGAAGAAACAGAAAATGCACTGATAGAACTCAACTTTTTGGGCATACACAATTTGCTGGCGATAAGGGGCGATGCCGATAAAAACACCCGCATGTTTGTTCCCGAAGAGCATGGGCATCCTCACGCACTGGGTCTGGTAAAACAAATTACAGATCTCAACAAGGGCATATACCTCGACGAAGAAATTGAAAACAAAACCCGCAGTTCATTTTCCGTTGGGGTTGCAGGGTATCCCGAAAAACACATGGAAGCGCCCAATATGGCATCTGACCTTGATTTTCTTAAACAAAAAATTGAAGCTGGGGCTGAATATATCGTTACTCAGATGTTTTACGAAAACAAACATTACTTTAACTTCGTTAAACGCTGTCGGGATGCAGGAATTCAAGTACCCATTATTCCGGGCATAAAGCCAATTTCCATTGCCAATCATCTGAATATTATTCCTAAAACATTCCATGTAGAAATTCCAGAAGCCTTAGAAAAAGAAATTAAACAATGTGCCAATAATGACGCGGTGAGGCAGGTAGGCACTGAATGGGCTATTATGCAATCAAAAGAACTGATTAATGCCGGTGTTCCTGTCATTCATTATTATACGATGGGAAAATCAGATAATATCGAAAATATTTGCAAAAATATTTTCTGATTATGTGCTTTGTTTTTGTATATTTGGCAAAAGGTAATAATACATAGATTATGCTACATGCTCCAATTATAATTATTGAGATTAATAAAGAAAAAGATCGGTTTAATATAATTGAATATAATGAAGGGTTTTCGTCTTTAATTGGAGAGAAAAAACACAAAATAAGTTTAGAAGGCCTTCCTGAAGCTATAGAAAAAGAAATATCTAATGCTGTTAAAAGCGGAGTAAGTTATTATTTTGACCCATTAAACATTCGATATTTTAGGATTACTTGTACACATATTACCGACCAAAAATGTTCTGTTCTTTTTACTGAGGAGCGTCATAAAGTAATTACCGGAGTTCCAAAGGGTGAATTAGAGTTCTTAAGAATGATTACAGAGAATTCTAACGATGGATTCTGGCTCATGGATAATAAGCTGAATACTCTTTTTATGAGCCCATCAATTAAAAACCAGATGGGATATACCGTAGAAGAGTATATTTCAATACCAATAACACAGAGACTACCTGAAGAATCGTTACCTATAATGCAACACAATTTACAAAAGTTGATTCAGGATTTTCAAAAAGACCCATCAAAGAGTAACATTCTATTTGAAATACCCCACAAACACAAAGACGGGCATCATATTTGGGGCGAAGTGAACCTCAAAATACTTCATGATAGCGACTATCAAATTCTGGGATTTATTGGTATCACCCGAAATGTGAACGAAAGACACCAATTGCTCAAAAAAATTGAAGAAAGCGAAAAACTTTTCAGACAACTTACCGAAAATTCCCCCTCTTCCATTTTTATATATCAAGACGAAAAGCTGGTATACGCCAATCCTGCTACCCAAAAATTAACGGGTTTTTCGGACAAAGAATTACTTCAAATGAATTTTTGGGATATTGTAAGCCCCGAACATATTGAAATAGTTAAGTTAAGGGGATTACAGAGACAAAAAGGAGCTGACATCATAAACAATTACGAGTTCTGTATTATCACAAAAAATGGTGAGAAAAAGTGGATAGACTATACCGGTGCACTTATAACATTTAACGGAAAACCTGCCGGAATTGGTAATATCGTAGACATTACCCAGATTAAGGAAACCGAATTTGCCCTCAGGAAAAATGAAGAAAAACTCCTCGATTTATTTGAAATGGCCGTTGATGGTATTATTACAGGCGATATTGAGGGGAAAATCACCGGGTTTAATACCCGGGCCGAAGAAATTACGGGCATTCAACGCAAACAAATATTAGGCAAACACTTAACAAATCTTTTTTCAGCAAAAGTAATGAAAGAAAACCCCCTTCGTTTTGATTTACTTGACGAAGGAAAAATGCTGGTCAATCAGAGAAGTCTCACTAAACCCACAGGAGAAGTGGTTGTTATAGAGATGAACTCTCGGAGAATGCCGGATAAAAGCTATCATGCCTTTATTCGTGATATTACCAATAGAATTAAGACAGAAAAAGATCTTGAAACAAACCGGGAAAAATTCTATACTGTATTTGAGAAAACACAAAGTCCCATTTTCATTATAGACGAAAACGGTAATTATATAGATGCAAATAATGCCGGACTGGCATTTATGGAGACAGACAAAAAAGGGCTCCTAAAAATGAACGTCACCAGTACTATTCAAGAAAAAACCTCAGCTAAACTCATACTTGACAAACACACCAAGTTATGGAAATCGGGAGGAACAATCGAAACAAATTATAGTATCAATGGGAAAATAAAAACGTTGTTGCTCACCATCACTCCCACTCTCATCGATCAGAAAAAACAAATCTACGGTATTGGCACAGATATTACAGAGCAAAATAGATACCTGAAAGCTTTATCTGAAAGCGAAGAAAAATTCCGACATATGTCGGATAATATCGCTGATGGAATAACCATTATTGACAATCATAAAATAATTTATACGAATCAAAGATTGTCTGAAATAACCGGACATAGTCCCGAAGAATTGATACATATTAAGGGTATTGATTTGGCTGCCCCTTGGGAAAAATCAAGGATTAAAAAAATTATGTCTGATGCCCAAACATCCAAGAAAATAATATCTGAACTGGAGTTTTCGATTATTTCTAAAAGTGGAGAAGAGAAATATCTTTACAATAGATATTCTGGAAGTGCCACCAATCCTTCAAGAAGTTATATTATTACAACAGATATTACTGATAGAAAGAAAATTGAAAAAGAACTTATTCAAAAAAATGCAGAATATAAAAAACTAAATCTGGAATTAAGCAATGCCATTACAAAAGCTCAGGAAAGCGACAAGCTAAAATCAGCATTTATGGCCAATATGAGCCACGAAATTCGTACGCCACTGAATGCCATTATGGGATTTTCTGAAATGCTGAAGAAGAAAAACCTCCCTTTCGAAAAAGTCGAAAGCTATGCTTCTGTAATCAATCAAGGGGGCAGTCATTTACTCAACCTGATTAATGACATTATTGATGTCTCGAAAATTGAAGCTGGGCAAATGACCCTCTTTCTTGGAGAAGTCAATGTAAACAGCCTTTTTAAAGAAACTTTTCATTTTTTTGATCATACTGCCAGAAAGAAAGGCTTAGAATTTCATCTCGAAATACCTGAAAAAACCACAAAAATATCAGGAGACGAAACCAAGCTGAAGCAGATATTAAACAACCTGATTTCTAACGCCATTAAATTTACAGAATACGGAGAAGTGCGCTTTGGATATACAATAGAAGAATCGAGCCTAGTAATTTTTGTAAAAGACACGGGAATTGGCATAAAAAAAGAAGAGATACCTTTGATTTTTGAACGTTTCAGACAACTTGAAACCAACCAAAGCAATAATTTTCCGGGAACGGGTTTGGGGCTTTCCATAGTCAATGGATTGGTGTCGCTTATGCAAGGGGAAATAAAAGTAAGTTCTACACTTTTCAGAGGTTCTGTTTTCGAAATAACAATCCCTTTTGAAGCAATGGACAAAAAACGGCGTGAAGAATCTGAAAATTCAACTTATGACCACGAATCAGATTTGAGCAAATATACCCTTTTGGTGGCCGAAGATGAATCACTAAGTCGTTTGCTTGTTCACGAAATACTACAACCCACGGGCATTCAGATTATTGATGCAAAAGATGGTGAAGAAGCTATTGAATTTGCCATTAAACAAAAAGTTCATCTGGTGCTTATGGATATGGGCCTTCCCAAAATCGACGGTTATTTAGCCAGTCAGGAAATCCGAAAAATTATGCCATTGGTTCCTATCATTGGCTGCTCGGCGTATGCTTTTGGAAGTGATAAGGACAAAGCTATAAAATCGGGGTGTAATGAATTCATCACCAAACCTTACCAGATGGAACAGTTGATAGGACTCATCAGCAATTATCTTAAAAATAATGGGGAATGAAATGCTCAAAGAGATAATCTTGGTTTTTTCGGAATAATATTTTAGGTTTGGGGTAAATTTCAATTAAAATGGCAAATGTATCAGGTTCGGGCCGGGATGGATTTGGAAGCCGGTTTGGAGTCATTGCAGCCATTGCAGGATCGGCTGTAGGTTTAGGTAATATCTGGCGCTTTCCTTATGTGGCGGGTGAAAATGGGGGTGGAGCATTTCTCTTGCTCTATGTAGGATGCGTTCTGGCTATTGGTATTCCGGTGATGATGTCGGAACTTATTATTGGCCGACGCGCTCAATCCTACGCTTTCGGTTCTTTTAAAAAGCTGGCACCCGGCAAACCATGGACCATCATAGGAGCCTTGGGAATTGTTTCTGCTTTTGTTATTCTTGCTTTCTATAGCACTGTGGCCGGTTGGACTCTGGAATATATAGTACAATCTCTTACAGGAGCTTTTCATGGTAAAACATCTGCCGAGTTTAAAACCACTTTTGAAGGTTTTATTTCCGGTTCCTGGTGGCCTCTGATCTGGCAAATGGTATTTATGTTTCTGACAGCCATTATTGTATATATGGGTGTGCAAAAAGGAATAGAAAAATGGTCGAAGATACTTATGCCCATGTTACTTGTTCTAATTATTGTTCTTGCTGTTCGTTCACTCACACTGCCCGGAGGAATGGAGGGTCTTAAATTCTTTATCTATCCTGATTTTTCGAAAATCACCTGGGATGTAGTGCTCAAAGCCATGGGACAAGCAGCCTTTTCACTAAGTATTGGCATGGGCGCACTCATCACTTACGGATCGTACATACCCAAAAACAACAAACTTTCAAGTACGGCTTTTCAGATTACCATTGCCGATACCGGAATGGCTATACTTGCCGGACTGATTGTTTTTCCTGCTATTTTCTCCTATCATATTAATCCCACCGAAGGTCCGGGGCTGGCTTTTATCGTTTTTCCCACCATCTTTTCTCAAATGCCCGGCGGCGATATTTTCGCTGTCTTCTTTTTCTTTTTACTGGCCATCGCCTCACTTACTTCGACCATCTCGGTACTTGAAGTTGTGGTAGCTTTCGCTTCCGAAGAATTAAAAATTACCAGAAAAAAAGCCACCATCATCGGAAGTCTTGCCATTACATTTGTGGGTGTTTTTTGCACCTTATCCTTTGGGGTGATGAGCGATGTGAAAATCTTTGGCAAAACCATATTTGACCTTTTCGATTATTCGTCGGCCAACATTCTGCTTCCACTGGGTGCCTTACTGATTGTTCTTTTTACAGGCTGGTTTCTGGGCAAAAAAAATGTACGGGACGAACTCTCCAATGGAAGTTTGCTCAAAGTCCGGCTGTTTGGCGCTTTCCTTTTTATCGTCCGGTTTATCGCGCCGGTCGTCATTGTTTTTGTTTTCCTTAAATCGCTGGGTATTATTAATTTTTAAATCCTATGGACGCTCTCTTACTATCTTTTGAAAACCTGATAAAAGCATACAACGAATACATCGGCGGTTATCTCATCCTTTTTCTGCTTCTACCCACCGGCATTTTCTTCGCTTTTAAATTCCGTTTTCTTCATATTACTAAGTTTTTCCACGCAATAAACATTGTTCGGGGCAAATACGACAGAAAAGGCGATACCGGCGATGTAAATCACTTTAAAGCGCTCACTACCGCATTATCATCCACTGTCGGAACAGGAAATATTGTAGGGGTAGCATTGGCCATTTATTGGGGTGGCCCGGGCGCCATTTTCTGGATCTGGGTTTGTGGTTTTTTTGGCATGATGCTGAAAATGGTAGAATGTACCCTGGCCTTTAAATACCGAAAAATAAACAAAGATGGTTCTGTTTCTGGGGGACCCATGTACTATATGGAGCTCGGACTGAAAGAAATTCTGGGTAAAGGAGCAAAAATCATGGCCGTTATTTTTGCCTTTGCCACCATCCTATGTTCCTTCGGAACCGGGAATATGGCACAGTCGAATTCTATGTCGGGTGTACTGTTCACTAACTACAATGTCCCTTTATGGATTACAGGCGTAGTGACAGCCGCACTTGTTCTTATTATCATTGTAGGTGGGATTAAAAGAATTGGCGAAGTGACCTCTAAACTGGTTCCCTTTATGGCCATTTTCTATTTTATCGGATCGCTTATCGTACTTGTTGCTTTTTACAAAGCCATTCCCGGTGCATTTTACCTCATCATACATGATGCATTTACTGGAACTGCGGTAACCGGAGGTTTTGTGGGCTCTACTTTTATTATGACCATGATTTGGGGTATACGCAGAGGGCTTTTTTCCAACGAAGCCGGTCAGGGTTCTGCCCCCATAGCCCATGCGGCAGCCAAAACCGAACATCCAATGCGCGAAGGTCTGGTGGCTTCTATTGAACCTTTTGTAGACACTATCGTTATTTGCACATTAACAGCCCTGGTTATTATCGTCAGCGGTCAGTGGAGCGACGGAGAGAAAGGCGTGGGAATGACTGTTGAAGCGTTTGAATTGGGTTTTGCCTCTATTGGCATCGTAAATTTTGCCCGCCATTTTGTGGCTTTGGGACTCATACTCTTTGCCTTTACCACCATTGTAGGTTGGTCGTATTACGGCTCCCGTGCAGCCCAGTATATTTTCGGCGACAAAGCCATTGTACCCTACTATTATATTTATGGCATTTTTGTTTTTCTGGGCGCTGTCTGGGGCATAGACCTTGTGTGGCAGTTTGTAGATATGGTGATTACTTTTATGACTATCCCCAATCTCATTGCTTTACTCCTGCTGACACCTGTCATGAAAAAAGAAATCAACCATTACTTCTCCTCCGAATACAGTAAAAGGCCACAATAATTATGAAAACGAAAAGCTATTTTAACGAATGGTTTTCTTTCTCTGCTTCCGAAAAAAACGGGATACTCATACTTCTTATTCTGATTTTTATTCTCTCCGGGACTTATTTATATCAACGATTTTCGTCAAAGCAAAGCAGCAGCGATTTTACCGCTTACGAAACAGAAATAGCCCTTTTCAATCAGGAATTAAAGCAAAATGAAATAAACAGAACTACCCATCAGGAAGTAACTCCATCAGATTCGATTGTCTATTTTGAATTCGATCCAAATACTATAAGTCCCGATGATCTTGTAAAAATGGGTTTCAGCCGGAAAAATGCAGAAACGCTCAATAAATACAGAAATAATAAAGGACGTTTCTTTAAAAAAGAAGATTTTAAAAAGCTCTATTTCGTAAACGATTCTGTTTACAGTGTTCTTGAGCCATATATTCGGATTGAAACTGCCCAAAAAGAATCACAGAATATTGAAAATAAAACGGGCAACAACAAAACATCTGGGTCAACAACCCACGAACCCTTACACCTTGAACTCAATACAGCCGACACATTGCAACTGGATCAACTAAAAGGCATAGGTCCCTCGTTTGCTGCCCGTATTGTAAAATACCGAAACAGGCTGGGTGGATATTCAAGCAAAGAGCAGTTATTAGAAGTATATGGATTTACAAACGAGATGCTGGAAGCGATTCAGGACAATATTTACATCAACCCCGAAGCCATACAAAAACTGAATATCAACACAGCCACTTTCAAAGACCTGATTCGACACCCTTACCTCACTAAAGACAAAGTGATTCGAATTCTGGATTATTTGAAGGTGATGAAAAAAATCAACAATTTGGAAGAACTGGTCAAAAATAAGATTCTGGATGCCAACGATTATGAAAAATTAAAATGGTATTTTTCCTTCGATTAATATTTGCGTGGCATGATAAAAGAAGCCCAGTTTTACAGTTCCGAATCCGGAATTATTATTTGTGAATTATGTCCCAACAACTGCCATCTAAAGGAAGGGCAGTTCAGTTCGTGCCATACCCGAAAAGTGCAACACGGGAAACTGTATACGTTGGCCTGGAATAATCCCTGTGCGTTGCATCTGGATCCCATCGAGAAAAAACCTCTATATCACTTCTTTCCCGGCTCAAAAACTCTGTCGATTTCGACGGCTGGATGTAATTTGCAATGCCTTAATTGTCAAAACAATACAATCTCGCAGGTAGCCCCCAAAGAAAAGAGCAGCCCGCAATATGCCGCTGCTGAAATCGTTAAAAAAGCCATTGACGCTGATGTGCAAATCATTGCGTACACTTATACCGACCCGGTAGCTTATTACGAATACATGCAAAGTATTGCCCGCGAGGCTGTGCAAAAAAACATACAGAATGTGCTGGTCACGGCGGGTTATATTAACGAGCAACCCTTAAGGCAGCTCTCAGGGCTCATACAAGCTGGGAACATCGACCTGAAATGTTTCGACAACGACATGTATCACAAACTTAACTCCTGCTCATTAGAACCCGTTTTAAACAGCTTGCAAGTGATGAAAGAAATGGGAATCTGGATAGAAATAACGAATTTGATTATTCCCGGGTGGAACGACAGCCCTGCCATGATTTCGAAGATGTACGACTGGTTGGTAAGCCATGGTTTTAGTGATACCCCTTTACATTTCAGTAAGTTTTTCCCCACGTATAAGCTGGCTCACCTCTCCCCCACTCCGGTGAAAGCAATAGAAACTGCCCGCCAGATAGCATTGGACGCAGGAATGAAGTATGTCTACCTCGGCAATGTAAGTGGCGATTTGGGAGCCAACACGCTTTGTCCCATGTGTGGCAAAACAGTGATTGCAAGAAAGGGGTATTCTATAACAGCTAATCATTTGGAGGGTAATCTATGTAAGTTTTGCAAAACACAGATAGCCGGAGTTTTTGCATAGAAGTTGATTTAAACAAAGTAGATAGAAAAGTTTTGATTTAGAGACTGTTTTGATTTATATTTTACATTGAATTCAAATTGTTAATCCCCTAGCGGGGAATACTTTAACTTTTCTTAGTTTTTATTGATTTATATCTCCTACGGAGAAATTAAATATGCCGTAGGCAAAGTCCACCCGCCGCTGAGATTGTGGCTGCTTTTCTTTAACACCGCATTTACCACTTGAATTTGCTATATAGTGACTTCGATGTTTGCGTGTGGGGCTGGTTTGCATTCAGAGGCCTCCCTCGGAACAGACGCTTCCTGCCGCCTGCCTGCCTGCCGGCAGGCAGGCAGGCGGCAGGCAGGCAGGCAGGTTTTTTTCCTTTTATGTGACAAAGACAAAAAAGGGAAAAGCGTGATTTTATTAATTCCTCATAAAATCAACGCTCTCCTCAGCATTAACACTTTGATTTTCTGATAATTAAAACCCAAGAAGCAAAAAATGTCAAAATAATTCAAAAAAGGTTAGAGCTACTTGAATAATATTTTGTTTTACACTATTTTTGTTTCATTATTAATATTTTATGCTAAAAAATATAATTGTTACAAATGGAATACATCACGGTCGGCCTGTAGTATTTCTTGATTTTGAGAAGGATGTTGAATTAATTAACTGGGTAAAACTTTTACCAGGACGCATGTGGAGTGCCAGCAAAAGGAAGTGGTATGTTCCTTTGCAGTATTTCGATGAAGATTTACTTTATAGGACATTTGAAGGAGTGGCTCAAGTTGATATGTCTTTGATAAAACATTCGCTTGAAATACAAGATTATCATTCAATTACAAAAAAAGCAGTAAAACCAGAAAAGATAAAGTTACCTGATTTAAATCCTTATATTCATGCAAAAACCGAAGAGTATAAGAAGTGGATGGAGTATAAACGATACAGTCCACAAACCATAAACACCTATGTTGATCTGCTACGTTTATTTTTAAAGTTTGTTCAACCCTTGTCGATAGATGGACTTACAAACGATCATGTAGTATTTTTTGTAAATGGATATATACTTCCTAGAAAACTCAGCTACTCTTATCAGAATCAGTTGGTAAATGCATTAAAGTTATTTTTTCGAGTGATAGTTAAAAGTCCAATTGATATTATGAGTATTGAACGACCACGAACGAGAAAAAAGCTCCCCAATGTTTTAAGTATAGATGAAGTAAGTGCCATTTTGAAAGCCAACAAGAATTTTAAACACAAGACGATGCTTTCGATAATATATTCTTGCGGTTTACGAAGAAGTGAAGCACTTAATCTAAAACCCAGCGACATAGATTCGAAAAGAAACATTTTAACAATAAAAAACGCCAAGGGCAATAAGGACAGAGTTGTTCCTATTTCTGATAAAATGATAAAAATGTTGAATGAATACTTACGAGAATACCGTCCTGAAACATGGATATTTGAAGGGTATAAAAAAGGCGAAAGGTACTCTGAGACGAGCATACAGGAGGTTTTTAAAAGCAGTGTTGAAAAGGCCGGAATTGACAAAAATGCGACATTACATTGGTTACGTCATAGTTATGCCACACATTTGCTAGAGAGCGGAACTGATTTACGTTATATACAAGAATTACTTGGTCATAAGAGCTCAAAAACAACTGAAATATACACTCATGTAAGTAACAAGGAATTAATAAAAATAAAAACTCCTTTTGAGAATATGGATATATAAAAAGAGTAAATATTTCTTTATAAGATAGTTTAAACAGCGGGTACAATTTTTGTATTTTGGAAAAACAATAATAAAGATTTTGATTACGGCCATATACTTTTCTAAATCAGCTTACTTACAATTTTTAACAAATAGTTTGATATTTTAATAATTTGGTTTATTTTTGATAAATAAATAGTCATTTGTAACTTGTTTATGATTACGGCAAAAAAGCGATATAAATTAATTGACATGAGAGAAGAAATATGGGGTAATGACAGAGGAAAAAAGTTGATTTTTGGCTCAAATAATTCATACAGTTTTTTTGT
>PHDH01000108.1 GCA_002840935.1 Bacteroidetes bacterium HGW-Bacteroidetes-21
AAAGAATATGGCGAACACCATATTTCTATTTACGGATTTGTTTTAGGTATGGCCGTTATGGCAGTAAGTTTGCTAATTCTTGAATGATGAGAGTCATAATAATTATTCCGGCCCGTTATGCTTCTACAAGGTTTCCAAGTAAACCACTGGTAGAAATCAACGGAAAAACTATGATTATGCACGTTGTGGAACGAGCGAAAGTACTTTGTCCCGATGTGTATGTGGCTACCGACGACCAGCGGATTTATGATCATGTTACATCTTTCGGAGAACGTGCTGTAATGACATCGTCTGATCATCAAAGTGGAACCGACCGTTGTGCCGAAGTCCTTCAAAAATTGGGGAAGGATTGGGATGTTGTTGTTAACTTGCAGGGCGATGAACCCTATATTAATCCTGCACAAATTGAGGAACTTACGGCGTTGTTTAGTTCGCCAGAAGTGAATATTGCTACCCTGGCCCGAAAAATTACAGACGAGAAAAGTATAGCCGATCCAAATAAAGTGAAAGTTGTTTTTGATGGGAACAAGAAGGCGCTTTATTTCAGTCGAGCTGCTATTCCATATGCCAGAGAAAAAGAGGGGGCAGAATACTTCCAACATGTTGGCATATATGCATTCAGACCTGAAGTGTTGATGGAAATAACCCAACTTTCACAGTCTAATATGGAACTCACTGAAAAACTCGAACAGTTAAGATGGTTGAGTAATGGTTATTCTGTGCATGTCGCATTAACCGAATATCCTAATTATTCTGTCGATACACCCGAAGACATAGCCTTTTTACCCTAGGGAAAGGGATTCGTTTTTAAAAGGGATTTCTAAAATAGGGGTTAAGACAATATTCTTCTGTAAGTATTACAATTTCATGCTCCTAGTAATCGCATAGCTTCGGAAAAGTCACGTATGGCTTCTTTTTCCATGTTCAGGTTGTAATGGGCAAGGGAACGATTCCGCCATGCTTCAGGATTAACAGGATCGATATGAATAACACGGGTATAATCCTCAACAGCATCGATGTATTTTCCCATATCGTGAAATGCCTGCCCTCTGCCCATAAGTGCCTCACAACAAGTGGAGTCTTTATGCAAAACTTTATTGTACCACCTGATGGCAGATTTGTAGTTCCCTTTTAAAAACTGTTTTTTCGCCTCTTCAATACACTTATCCATTATACAAAGATGCAACATAATTATACTTAAGTCAACCATTAATTTACTATCGGTTAGTAACAACTGTTAATTGGTCAGAAATTCGATATATTTGGTTGTAATGGGCTTAACTTTTTGTATTTCAATTCAAAACCTTTGTTAAATGGAGGCGAATACTTCCCTCATTATTTGCTATATATTTAGAATATGTATATATTTACACATCTAATTATTTGGTGTAATTATGAAGTCGCTTGAGTATATCCCTGCCTGTAATCAATGTGCTTACGAAAATAACAGTATTTTCAGATTTCTGAATGATGATCAGTTAAGTTTGCTTTCCTATGAAAAGGGCTGTAATTTATATAAAAAAGGAAATGTTGTTTATCATGAAGGCGGCCGTGTAAACGGTTTCTATTGTGTAAACATAGGCATTGTCAAACTTTATAAGACGGGATATGAGGGTCGGGAACAAATTATTCGCTTTGCAAAGCAAGGAGAAATAATTGGGTTTAGATCTGTACTTAGCGGCGATTTTGCCTGTCACACAGCAAGAATTTTAGAAGATTCCTTATTGTGTTTTATACCTACAGAAACCTTATTTGAACTCATTAGAAAGAATGCAGAGTTTTCTATCGAACTTCTTAAATTAACCTGTCGTGAGTTGGGTGAAGCCAATGCTTTTATTACTGATATTGCACAGAAAACAGTGCGTGAACGATTGGCAGAGGTGTTACTTATTCTGTATAATGGTTTTGGTCTTGATGAAGAGAAATTTTTGCAAATTGTACTTACTCGGGAAGAACTTTCTAATATCGTGGGAACAGCTACCGAATCCGTTATTCGCTTATTAAGTGAACTGAAAGAGGATAAACTCATTGAAATTCATGGTAGAAGGTTGAAGTTGCTTGATCTACGTGGTCTTAAGAAAGTGGCAAACTACTAAGTCCCATTTCATTTTAAAAAATAATTGCTTTTAAAGTGAAACCATCTTAACTTTGAAAAAAAACGACATGGAAGATATTGAAAAATATAAAAAAGCGAAAGAACGTATTGGTGAAATCAAAAGCTTTTATGTTCATCTTATTACTTATACGATTGTAAATGTGGCCATGGTTATTTATAACCTGATTGTAACGCCCCAGGTACTTTGGTTTGTCTGGCCCATGATGGGTTGGGGAATTGGTATTCTTGTTCATGCCTTAAGTGTTTTTCTCAAAGGACGTCTTTTCAGCAAAGATTGGGAAGATAAAAAGATTAAAGAATTGATGGAAAAAGATCAGCTTTGATTATCCCAATTTCCTACGATAAAATATTTTCAATTCAAAACACGCTTCAATTTAATGAGGCTTTATCTGTTATTTTATCCTACCAATTATTGCAAAATTCTGTTTATGCTGACTTTTACAGGGCAATATCATCTAGACAAAAAAAAGAGCAGCTCATTTATTTGCCTGTATCTTTCTTTAAAACACACGAAGTGAATACTGGTGGTGTTCCTGAAGAAATATTTTTAAGTAGTTCGACTACAGGAGCTTTTCCTTCAAAACATTTCGTTACAGATTCAGGTCTTTATAGAAGAAGTCTTCTTGAGAGTTTTTCATATGCATGGGGGAACCCCGAAGACTATACGTTTGTTTCTCTTTTGCCATCTTATCTTGAAAGGGGGAATTCTTCTCTGGTCTTTATGATGAACGAATTGATGAAAATCTCTAAACATGCATTTAACGGATTCTACCTTCATAATTATTCTGAATTGGCCGAAAATCTTCGAAAAATAAATGATTCTGGCGAAAAATGTATCTTCTTGGGAGTGAGTTATGCTTTGCAGGAATTTGCAGAAAAGTTTCCTATGAAGCTGAATACCCATATTAGTGTCATGGAAACAGGTGGAACTAAGGGACTGAGTAAAAACATACTCAAAGAGGAGTTGCATCAAATACTTTGTCAGGCTTTTGGAAAAGAAAAAATTCATAGTGAATATGGAATGACAGAGCTTTTATCTCAATGTTATTCAAAAGGAGATGGAATCTATCAATGTCCCCCATGGGTAAAGGTTACGACAAGAGATATTTACGATCCACTAACGCTTTTAACTCCTGGACAGCCCGGTGCGCTTAATATCATCGATCTGGCCAATATGCATTCCTGTCCCTTTGTTGCGACTGATGATACCGGGATGGTTTTCGAGGATGGCACTTTTAAGATAACCGGTCGCTTACAATTAGGCGAAATCAGAGGATGTAATCTTTTATTGTAAAAAAAATTATCGGTAATTTTACTTTTTACGTTTTTTAGCGTCTACTTAATTAGAATAAATAGTTTATGAAATATATTGTTGTTTTTCTTCTTGCTTTTTTGTTGCCTTATTTTATGCTGGCACAAGAGACCACGTCTGGTTTTATCGAAAATAAGGGGCAGATTGTAGATCAGAATAATAATGTAAATTCTTCGGTCAGGTATTTATATAGTCGGGATGGTCTAAATGTACAGCTCAAGGAGAATAGCTTTAGTTATGATACCTGGACTGTAGATTGGAAGGATATTGAACAATCGGATTATGCTAAGCTGAAAAATCAGACTATGCCAGAAGAGTGGCAATCTCCTACAGCTGAACCTATATTTAAATTTCACAGGGTTGATGTAGTTTTTGTGAATGCCAATCCTAAGCCCATTATTAATGCCACCGAAGTTGTTCCCGGAGTTACAAATTTTTATAAGGAAAATGTTGTTGCTGGAGTTCATACTTATCAACGTATTAAGTACACTGATATCTACCCTAATATTGATGTGGAGTATTTTATTAGCGCCGGGACGGCCGATAAGCCCGGTGTTTTCGAGTATCAGTTTATTGTGCATCCCGGAGGAAATCCTGCCAATATTCAAATGAAATATATTGGTAGTGATGGTACCGAATTATATGGCGAAACGATTAAAATTGATGTGAGACAAGGTTCGTTTTTAGAACATATTCCCTTAAGTTTTGTAAAGGAAGATTCTAAGTCTGTAAATGTTAAATACAAGAAGTTGGATGAAAATCTTTTTGGCTTTCAGGTTGAAAATTATCCTTTGGACAAAACATTAGTAATTGACCCTGAACCACAGTTATTATGGAGCACTTATTATGGGGGAACTATGTGGGATCGTTTAAGAGGTGTGAGTACAGATCCGCTGGATAATGTGTATGTTACAGGTAATGGTTATAGTACAACAAATATTGCAACGGTGGGTTCCCATCAGGCAACGCTGGCTGGCAATTATGATGCTTATTTGGTGAAATTTAGTCCCTTAGGGGTTCGAGAATGGGGTACTTACTACGGAGGAACTTTATTTGACGAAGCTTTTAAACTTTTTGTGGATGGCGCAGGAAGTGCTTTTGTTGTTGGAAGAACCAAGAGTTCGAGCGGAATTGCGACAGTCGGTGCGCATCAAACGGTACATGCCGGAGGCCCTGCCGGAAATGAATACGATGGCTTTATTGTAAAATTTAATACTTCCGGTGTAAGACAATGGGGAACCTATTATGGCGGATCCGGATGGGATGAATTATGGAATGTGCGTAAGGATGTTAATGGGGATATTATTGTTGTAGGCGAAAGTACAAGTGCTACAGGTATTGCAACCGCAGGAGCTCATCAACCGGCCTTTTCAGGCTCATCCGTGGGAGATGCTATCGTGATAAAAATGAGTGATGCCGGGGTGAGAAACTGGGGAACGTATTATGGTGATGTGGAAATGGATTTTTGCTACACGGTAGAAACGGATGCTTTTGGGAATGTCTATATAGGTGGAATAACTCAATCTTCAAATCTTATTGCTACTCCAGGGGCGCATCAAACAACTCTTTCAGGAACAGATGATGGCTTTGTCGCAAAATTTAATTCATCCGGAACTCTTTTGTGGGGAACTTATATTGGTGGAACAGGATATGAAATTGTTTGGTCTTTAGCGCTTAACAGTCTGGATGAATTATTAGTTCTTGGATGGACAACGGGTGCCGATGGTATTTCAACTGTTGGAGCATATCAGGAAACATATGGTGGTGGTGGATTTTATGATGCGTTTATAATGAAATTTAATAATGCTGGTACACAGCAATGGGGAACCTATATTGGAGGTCCATTAGATGATTACGGCAATGCAATTAAAGTAGATTTGTCCAATAATATTTTTGTGGCTGGAAACACCAAAAATGCTACTGGATTTGCTACTCCCGGTGCTTTTCAGCAAACAATGCAAGGGTTGGAAGATGCAGTTGTTATGAAGTTTACGAATGCTGGTTCGTTGATTTGGTCGACTTACTTTGGAGCTGGTAACAATGAGGCTGCGTGGGGCATTGCCATTACACCTGCCAATTACATTTATATTTGTGGAGATACCCGAAGTTTAACCGGGCTGTCGACTCCCGGGGCGCATCAAGTCAACTTCGGAGGAGTCGCTAGTCAGGATGGCTTTGTGGCTAAACTGGTGGATTGCAGTATGGAACTTACTACTTCTTCAACTTTGGTAAGCTGCTATGGCTTGAGTGATGGAACGGCAACAGTTACTCCAGCATCAGGTACGTATCCTTATTTTTATTTATGGAACGATATGCAAACTGATTCTACCGCTATTGGTTTGCCCATTGGCACTTATTATGTGTCGGTAAGCGATTCAAGAGGATGTTTTCTAAAAGATACCGCCGAGGTTTTTCAACCTGATCTCCTTGTTACAACCACATCAGGAATCGATGCTAATTGCTACGGAAGTAGTGACGGGTCGGTAGAAGCCAGCCCTTCAGGAGGCACTATTCCTTACGACTATGTTTGGGACTCGGGTTGCACTACGCAAAATTGCATGGGATTACCTCTGGGAACCTATCTCGTTACGGTGAGTGATGCGAATAATTGCACCACAACAGGCTCAGTCTCTATTGGCCAACCAGCACAAATTATTATTGATGTGACAACAACTCCGGTTTCCTGTCATGCCGGAAGTGATGGAACGGCAACTGCAACAGTGAGTGGTGGTGTACCAGGTTATGGCTATTTGTGGCCGAATATGGATATCGCTTCAACAACCTCAGGGTTGTCGGCTGGCACCTACGATATTACTGTGGCTGACTCTCATTTCTGTCCTATGATACAAAGCTTTACAGTGTCAGAGCCGGATACGCTGTTAATGACTTTTACGCCCACAGCAGCAACCTGTTTTGGCTTTGATAACGGATTTTCCACAGTCAATGTCACAGGTGGTGTGAGTCCTTATGGATACGTATGGGAAAACGGAGATATAGTTCTCACAGCAGATACATTGGCTGCTGGATTTTACAATGTCACTATTACCGATTTTAATAACTGCGTAGTCGTCGGACAAACCGAAATTACTCAGCCTCCTTTGCTCGAAGTGACTTTTACAACGGATAGTGTAAATTGCCATGCCTATAACGATGGGGTCGCATTTTCTTTTGTGACCGGAGGTACACCCGGATATTCCTACCAATGGACGTCTGGGTCAGACAGTTCTTCGGCTGGCAATCTCATCGCTGGTCTCTATGTACTTACTATTACTGATAATAACCTTTGTATTTTGATTGATAGCGTAGATGTTTATGAACCTGATACCTTGCATATTGACTTTATAAATACAACCACGCAATGTTTCAATGATAGTACTGGCGGAACAGTTTCCGTTGTAACGGGTGGAACCATTCCTTATAATCTTTTCTGGAGCACTGGAAGTCTTAATGATACATTAACCGGATTGCCTGCTGGAACATATTTCCTTTCTGTAACTGATATCCACAGTTGCTTTTTTGTTGATTCAACCTGGGTTGGTGAGCCCGATTCCATTCAATTTGTGTTCTCCACCGACTCTGTCAATTGCTTTCAGGGTAGTGACGGAAGTGCTATGGTTACTGTAACCGGAGGAACAGCGGCTTTTACTTATAATTGGGGTAATGGAATGTCTGGAGACTCCATCGGAGGTCTTAGTGCAGGTAACTATTTAGTAACTGTAACGGATGCTAACGGTTGTACTAATGCTGACCATACAACCGTTTATGAACCTACCGACTTGAGAATTAATGTAAACTATGGCGATTTAACCTGCTTTGAAAGTAATGATGGTTGGGCTACTGTCAGCGCTATAGGTGGAACTCCACCATATACTTTTGAGTGGAGTACAGGTCAAACCGAAGATTCTATTTATAATCTGCCTGCTGGACCTTATTCTGTAACAGTGACTGATTCGAGAGGATGTACAGAACATCATTCTTTTACCATACTTCAACCCGATTTGCTTGTTTCTGCAGATTATTCCGAAGATGTAATATGTTATGGTCAGAACAGTGGAATAGCAGGATTAGATGTTGTTGGAGGAACTATCCCTTACCATTTTATTTGGAGCAATGGCTATACATTACAAGCGGATTCCTCCATTATAGCAGGAACTTATTTTGTAACCATTACCGATGAACATAATTGTGTTACCTATGATACTATTGTGGTATATCAACCAGAATATCTTGCGATTACTTTCGCTTCACAACAAGTGCTTTGCTATAATGCATCCGATGGCTGGGCGAATATTTCTGTTTCGGGGGGCATATTACCATATCAGATTCTCTGGTCGACGGGTGATTCTACCTTGAATGTAGACAGCTTAAGTCCTGGCAATTACTATGTGCAAGTAGTTGACTCTAATTCGTGTATGTCCGAACATCTTTTTACCATAACACAGCCAGATTCATTGTATTATGATTGTTCAGTGACAAACATAAGTTGCTACGAATTTTCCGATGGTGAAGTAACGGGCGTAGTGTATGGTGGAACCGAACCATATCAGGTGAATTTATACAATATGCTGGGGCAATCTGTTTCGTTTCAGAATTTAGACGAAGGAGCGTATATAATACATGTGGTAGATTCCAATGATTGTGCTTTTAATCAGCATATTATAATTAATCAACCTGATACGCTTAATATAGAAGCAGTGTATGGTATTGCATCTCAGGATAATTATGGCTATGTTGATATCACTGTGTCTGGAGGAACTCTGCCTTATACCTACGAATGGTCAACCCTTTCAACACAGGAAGATATTAGTCATCTGATTGGTGGAGTATACATAGTTACAGTGACGGATGACCACGGTTGTGTCTCTACCTTTTCTGCCAATATCGATCTGGTTCTGACTATTCCCAACGTAATTACACCCAATGCTGATGGTAAAAACGATGATTTTGAGATTTTAAATCTTGAGGCCTATCAAACGGTGCGTGTTGAAATTTATAATCGTTGGGGCGACCTCTTGTATCAGTTTGCTGGAAGCGGTGCGGAGTATAATAATGGTAATAGGTTTAATGGAGTGGCTGAAGGTAAGAATCTACCCATGGGCTCATACTTATACATCATTGTTCTCAATGAGACAGATACGTATAATGGACCGTTGCTGATTAAGTATTGAGAAAAAGGTATTTACGCTTGAGGATATATTAAAGACAGATTATTTAACTTTCATCCAGAAAGAGCCGCCATGTTTTTCTACATTGGTAAGCTCTTTACTTTGCCATACGTCGTTAAGTATTTCTTTTAATTCGGGATCTTCGCTGATAAAGAAATTGGGAGAAATTACCTCAAAACGGTCTTTGTTGCTTAGCAGGTAGCAAGCCAGTAAATATTGTTCTGAGTAAAATCTTTCTGTCATAAAGTTGGGATAATCATAGGGTAGATAAATGTCGTGTATGTGAACAATTACTCCTGGGTTTAATTTGTGTAAAATTTCAAGAAAAAATACAGTAACATCAGAGTTTGGTAAAGCTCTGTGCGAATTATCAATAAAAAGAATATCATTCTCTTTTAACTCGAATATGAAATTGTAATCAATATCTTCAAAAGGTTTTCTGATTACATTGTTGGCAAGATGATCTATGTTTGCTCTGGGGAATGGATCTATAGATGTTATGATTGTTTTTAAGTTATTTTCTTTGATTGACTTATGAGCTACTTTGGTAGAGTTTCCAGAACCCACCTCAATATATTTTTCGGGCTTGAAATAGTTGAGTAATGAATACAAAGCAATAATATCTAATCCAGGCAAATGACCATTGTTCCATGCAATAATATCCTCGTTTGTTTCTATATCCGCTGTTTTTATTCCACGAAAAACATTTTTATATTGTAAGTAATACTTTAATAAATCGGAATAAACTGATCTATTGGAGTTGATTGTTTTATATAATTCTTCATGAGCAGGTTTCCCCCAGCCAAATCTGGGAATAGGATTTACTTTGTATTCTAAATGAATGGTTTGGAACTTGGGAGATAAAAACTTGTATAACGACTTTATGTTCATTTTTTTTTCAAAAGTAGATATTATTTCAAAAAAAACCTAAAGATCTTAATCAACATCTACACTTTAATACATGTTGTATAAGATTACTTCATTCTAGCAAACCGTATTCTCGAAACAAAGATTCCCGCGAGTATGAGTATAATGCCTGGAATGGTTGTGGCATATATTTTTTCGTGCAGAAAAAAATGTATGAAAATGAGGGACAGGAAGGGCGACATAAAAACAATATTGCTTATACGGGCTGCTGAAGGGGCGTATTTTAGGGCCATCATCCACAGATAAAAAGTAATTCCCATTTCAAATAATCCAACGTATACTGAAGCTAATCTGCTGTTCGAAAGGGGGTTTTGAAAATGGCCAAAGCATAGCAAATAGATCGTTACGTAGAGGGTTCCGAATAAAAAATTCAGAAAGAGTTTGGACGATTCTTGTCTTTTATCTCGAATATTGAGTAACCAATACACTGCCCATACAATGGAGCTACCTGAAGCCAGAAAAATCCCTGTCAGATCTTCATTTTTTATACTGAACCAAGTTCCCTGTTGCGAAATTACTGCAACACCAGCAAAGCTGATGAGCATGGCAATCAGACCTTTAAATCCGAGGGGTTGTTTCAGCATGGGAACGGCCAGTAACGATAACATGACAGGCCAGAGATAATTCAGGGGTTGTGCTATCTGTGCAGGCAGCAGTGAGTATGCTTTCAGAAGTATCATGTAGTATAGAAAGGGGTTGATGAAACCCAGTATGGCAGAATGCAAGAGAGCTTTTTTAGCAAATACTTCAACCAGTTGTATGTTCTTATTGGTCAGTAGAATTATAAACAGAACCACGGTGCTGATTAAACTACTATAAAACAAAAGATTGGGAAAGTCGAATTCTTTCAGTGAGATTTTAAACGCGGTGGCTGCTGTTGACCACAGCACAACAGCCAGGATAGCAAATAGTACAGCTTTCCTGGTATTGTTCATCAGGGATTGGTTTTTAGCTCAGGATATTTATCACGAAGTTCTCTGAACATCCTTCTTGCATCCGAAATATAAAGACTGCCGGGATATCCGGTGATAAGATTTTTAAATAAATCGCGGGCTTTTTCAGGCTCATTGAGTTGATTGTAATACAGCATGGCTCTTTCATATAAGGCATCATCAGCCAATATATCGTAGGGATATCCCGAAACCACTTTTTCGTATTCGGCGCAAGCTTCGGTATATTTTCCTTCGGCTTCGTAATACTTGCCTTTCAAGTATAAGGCATCATCTACAATGACATTTTGTGGAAAGAGGCTAATGACTGAATCCAAGGTTAAAAGAGCCAGACTATCCTGTCTTCTGTAGTGGAGCCATTCGGCACGGGAGAATATCAGCAAAGCTTTACCTTCACTGTCGTCAACCATATTGTCTTTGATGAGCATAGAAAGTCCGAAAGCGTCGTTGGAAATCAATTTGGAGGTAGCTGCTTTAAGGACGGATAATTGAGCTTCGGCCCATTGAAAATCGCCTGAGAAATAAGCCAGTCGCGCTTTTTTAAGTTTAGCGTCGTGCCCAATAGGTTCGTTAGGATACATTTTTTCGACCTGAGCATAGATGAGCGTAGCTTCCCAAATTTCCATTTTGAAAAGATAGATGTCGCCCAGTAAAATTTTTCCTTCAGCAATCTGTAAGGGGGCCAGTTTTCCAGACTCTATTGCTTGATTTGTTGTCTCCAGTGCTTTGTCGGGGTCGTTGAGGTAAAAAGCCTGAAGTTTAGCCTTGTTCATAGCAATAGAGAAGGTAGATTTATTAATACCAAGATCTGTGAGGGCATCCGAGAAAAGCTTTTCAAGGTTTTGTACTTCTGCTGTTGTATATTTGCCTGATCCAATGACTTTTTTGTACATCACCGATAAATTGTCGCTTTTGGCATCAATATAATATGCGTCATTAATTCCTTTGTTAATGATATATTGAAAAGCTTCGGAAGCCACGGCATATTGCTCGGCATCGCCCGCTAAAACGCCAATGTCGTATACTCTTTTACTCCCTTCACCCAAACGTTTATCAAGTGATTTTGCCTGAACCAGTGCCTGTTCAAAATCTTTATCCTGTATGTAAAGCCAGATGAGCATTTCAACAAAAATAATTTTGTCGGGACGTTTTTGAATGCGAATAACGAGGTTCTTTTTAAGCATTTCTTGTAAGTCGCCTTCTGTTTCGTTGTAGACGGTTGCCTGAAGCCTGTTTTGAACGGCCTGAATATAGCTTTCGTTGAGTTCGAGTAAGTTCAGGTATTCGCTAATCATCTGATCGTATTTCCCTTTTTGCTGGTAAACCCAGGCCAGTTCGAACTGAAATCCATAGGGCGCTTTTACATTCTTTCTGGCTTCAAGGTATGTTTTTTCAGCATAGTCATATTCGCGGCGAGAAAGGAAAAGGTTGGCCAGGTTGATGTAGGCATTTTGATCGGGTTTGAGTACAGCAATGGCTTGCTGATAGGCGTCTTCAGATTCTTTAATTTTGTTTTGAGCTTTAAAAAGATAACCGAGTTCGAGATAATTGGCTGGATCCGATTTATCGTTACGGATTTCTTTTCTTATTACTTTTTCGGCTTCTTCATATTTTTTTAGTTCGGTAAGACAGATTATGTAGTATGAAAAATAGGTTCGTATATTCGTTTCAAGGTAAAGCTTCTGATATAAAGGAGCTGCTTTTTCAAATTCCTTGTCCTTATAATATTGTAATGCCAGTTGACTATCGCCCTGATTATCTTGAGCCCATATATTAAGGCAG
>PHDH01000109.1 GCA_002840935.1 Bacteroidetes bacterium HGW-Bacteroidetes-21
GAAACAATGATTCAGTTAGCTATGATTAGACTCATGCTTAACAGAATTGTTAAATAAAATCAAAACAGTTTCTAAGTATTTCTGGTTGTAAAAAGGATACGCCGTCAGAAGATATTCCACCACAGCTACCTTCCGAAACTCAAATAGGGGCAAATACATTCGGCTGCCTTGTTAATGGACAAGTTTGGCTGCCCCAAGGAGCTGGTTTAATACAAACAATTTTAAGGAGTTATGACAATGGACTTTTATTGATTTCTGCAAATAAAGCAGTAGATGGAGAAAATATTAAAATAAATCTTACAGTAAATGACACTGGCAATTATTCTATTAATGGTTCTTCAATTCAAATTATTTATTATCGAAAAGAATCTGTTTTTTTTATGGCAGATTCTATATCGCAAGGTGACTTGCTAATAACTAAACTTGATACAATAAATAAAATAGTTTCTTGTACATTTTATTTTGATGCAGTTAATGATACTATTCGTTACCAAATCCGAAACGGCAGATTTGATCTTAAATATTAAAGCTTATGATATAAAAAAGTTTTTGACATTTTATAGTTGTACTTGTCAAACAAACGGTCAGCAGTTTTACTGATTTTTATAAGACTTCAGGAATAATTTATGTTAATTATTTGTATGGTTGCTCCTTTCTCATTACGTTTGCAGTTATGAAAGCGATACTTTTTATTTTGCTGTTCTGTTTCACTGGACTTTTGCTTTTTTCACAGGAGAAGGCTCCGGAAAAGAAGTCCTTTCCCATGTTTACCGTCTCTTATATGCCACAGGTTCCCGGGGGTGATTTGGCCGATCGCTTTGGTATTAATTCGAACATTGGAGGATCATTTATATATAAGCATAAATCGAATCTCTTTGCCGAAGTAAATGGCGGGTTTATATTTGGAGGTAATCTCAAAGGGGATGCGGTAGGGCTTTTCGATAGTATAATGACATCAAATGGATATGTTATCAATGAAAATGGAGAATATGCCAAAATTATTACTGCCGAACGCGGGTTTTTTATAGGAGGACGTTTGGGTTATATTATCCCTGTTTTCAAAAATAATCCCAATAGTGGAATTATGATTTCTGTGGGTGGAGGATTACTTCAGCATAAAATCAGGATAGATAATGATGCAAATAATGCGCCCCAGATACTGTACGACTATAAGAAGGGCTACGATAAACTGACCAATGGTTTTTCCGCCACGCAGTTTATAGGAGTGGTATATTACGGCAAACAGCAATTGTTCAATTTCTACGCAGGGTTTGAGTTCTATCAGGCATGGACCCAAAGCCGAAGAAGTTATGACTTTAATCTCAAAGCCCCCGATACGCAAAAACGAGTTGATTTACTGAACGGTTTTAAAGTCGGCTGGATTATTCCTATTTACAAACGTATGCCAGATCCTTTCTATTTCAATTAGCATGAGGCTGGTATACTTCCTTTCCATACTTTTTTATACATGGATCATCAGGGCAGTATCGCCCTTTAATCATAAGGCGAAGTTATGGATCACAGGTCGAAAGGATTGGAGAAATAAGCTAAAGAATCAAATAAAGCCTGGTGAAAAGTGGATTTGGTTCCATTGTGCCTCGCTGGGAGAGTTTGAGCAAGGACGACCCGTCGTAGAAAAAATTAAAGAACGTAATCCCGGATTAAAAATATTGTTGACTTTCTTTTCTCCTTCGGGTTACGAAGTGCGGAAAAACTATACAGGAGCAGACTACGTCTGTTATCTTCCGGAGGATTTTCCTGCCAACGCCTCTTTCTTCGTCAAGACAGTGAAGCCGGAAATGGTCTTTTTTGTGAAATACGAATTCTGGTATTTTTTCATATCAGCCTTGCATAAGAGTAGAATTCCCGTTTATCTTATTTCTGCCATCTTTCGTCCCGATCAGATATTTTTCCGCTGGTATGGGGCATGGTATCATAAAATACTCAGGAAATATACCCGAATTTTTGTTCAGGATGAAGCGTCGGAGAATTTGTTGAAACAATCCGGTGTCACAAATGTGATAAGGGCGGGAGATACACGATTTGACCGCGTATGGCAGATATTTCAGTCGAAAAAAGAAATGGATATTGCTACGCAATTTGTCGACAATCAGTTTGTTGTTGTTGCAGGTTCAACATGGAAGCCAGACGAGGAGATGATTTGCCATTGGATAAATAAGGCGGCACCTGAATTTAAGCTCATTATTGCACCGCATCTTATTGACGAAGAACATATACAGGAACTAAAGTCTATGCTCAAAGTCCCAACCATGAGGTATTCTGAAGCCGCCCATGTTCAGCCCAAAGATTATAAAGTGTTGATTATTGATAATATCGGCATGCTTTCGTCTTTGTACCAGTATGGCCAGTTTGCTTATGTGGGTGGGGGTTTTGGCGTAGGGCTGCACAATATTCTGGAAGCCGCTGTTTATGGTATTCCTGTTGTCTTTGGTCCTAACTACCGGAAATTTTCCGAAGCGGTTCAACTGATTGCTCAAGGGGGTGCATATACTGTTCCCGACGCCAGCACTTTCGAATGTGCTTTTCGCGAACTTTCGACAAATCATCAGGCCAGAACGGATGCCGGCAAAAAAGCAGGTTTGTTTGTGCAGGAGCATATTGGCGCAATCGGGGTAATTCTAGAAAATGTCAAAACCGAGTTATTCTAAAAAGTCCGAAAATGAATAAACTAAAACTCAAAGAAGCAGCTGCCGATTTTTTTGTGGCTTATCCGGGTGGCTTTGCACATCCCGATATGATGAAGATTGCAGAAAAGCATAAGCCCGAGAAAATGACTGCTCTGGCACAACAATTTTTCAACCCGGATGCTTTTGCTGATTATGGGCAAGTTGTTGAAAATATGGTGAAGATGGTATCCCGTTCGTCTATGATTTCGATATTCGAAAAACCCCGTTTTCGTGATTATTGCAAATCGCTCGATGCCGACAGTGCACGCAAACTGTCCGATGGGCTGTATCTCTTTTTGCATGGCGATGAAGAAAAAGGCTTTGATCAACTTGTTTCGGTTTTACAACAAGGAAAAATCGCCAAATGGTCTATCATCACTATCTTCCCGACCTACTATCGACCACAAAAAGAAGTCTTTGTTAAGCCTACCACAGTAAAAGCCGTCATAGAAACTTTCGAAATACAAGAAGTGAAATATCATCCCACGCCCACCTACGATTTTTACAAGAAATATCGGGATGTTATAAACAAAATGAAAAAAGAGGTCCCACCATCCCTTTCGCCCAGTAACGCAGCTTTTTCAGGGTTTTTGATGATGAGCATGGGTGTTTGATTCGCCGTTTGCGGATAGCTGGCGGATAGCTGTGGGTTTAAACCCACAGCTATCCGCCAGCTATCCGCAAAGACCAACCGTCTCTTCACATATTTTGTTTTTTCGTAACAAAAGTTTATTTTTGGGAAGGATAAATTAAAAGCTTTTAAGAAGAGATAAACAAATTTATTGTATTAAAAACAATTTGGAAGCAATCTTTTTGGTAATTATTTGACGATAATTTTGTATATTTGCTTATGGCCAAGAAGAAGGAATCTGGATTAGATTTTATTGTAGACAAACTAACACATTCAATAGAAAATGTGGTGACTGGAGATAGTTTTGCAACTGATATTCTTGTAGTTGATAAAGAGGATTTAAAAAATTTAAATAGAAAATATGGTTGGGTTTTCAACTGGATATCTGAGTTAAAGCAACCTGAAAGAGACATTTATAAACTGACAATTGTAAGTAACGCCAGTATTATACAAGGACTGATAAGCTTACAGGTTAGAGAGGATCATGTATACATACATTTAATTGAGAGTGCTGGTTTTAATAAAGGTAAAGGGAAAATGTATTCAGGTGTACCAGGAAATTTGGTTGCATTTGCATGTAAACTAGCATTTCAGAGAGGACACGAAGGAAATATTGCTTTTACTGCAAAAACACAACTTATTGAGCATTATACAAAGACTCTTGGTGCTTTACACATTGGAAAAAATCTAATGATTATTGACACAAAAGCTGCACTAGTTTTGACAAATAAGTACTTTTAAAAAAGTAGCCCCATGAAAAAAAACAACAAAGAACTTGACGTTGATTATATAGGTAGTCAGGAACCTCTTTCTAAAGAACAGGAAAATATTCTTAAGGAATACTTTAAAAAATTAAAGGATAAAAGAAAAAATAAAGTTTCTGGAACAAGAAAATCTTTAGTCAAAAAAGTTAAAACTGAAAAATAGTTTTAAAATTCATCGCACTTCACAATTTGCAAGAAATCAATTATGAAGTTCATACTTTTTCTTTTTCTACCCTTGTTTTGTATTAGCCAGAATTATTCTCAGTTAGATTCCTTTGCTTTAAGCATTCCTGACTCATTAACTTATTCACCGAATAAATTAGCAAATTATATAAATTCAAGTTTTGTAAAAAATGATGAGAAGCTAAGAGTTCTATATGTTTGGATTACAACAAATATTAAGTATCAAGAAAAATTGATTGATTCGCTAAAAAACGAAGATTTAGTTATTTATTCATTAAAGACAAGAAGCGGTAAATGTAAAAATTATTCCGCCGTACTTACAAGTCTATGCAATTTGATGGGTATTGAAGCATACTCAGTTCTTGGATATACTAAATCTAAAAAAACTGTCAACACAATTAATGATCATGCATGGAATGTCATAAAATCAGATAAGAAATACTACTTGTTTGACCCAATCTGGGATGCCGATATTCGAAATTTTAATGCTGATGAAAAATATTTTGATTTCCGGTACTACAAGCAAGATTCAGCTTCTTTTATCAAATCGCATATGCCCTACGACCCCGTAATGCAAATTAAGTTCTATCCTATAACTCATAAAGAATTTTTCACAGGCAAGACAAACGGACAAACATATGTGAATTTTAACGATAGCTTAGCAAAATACAATCAACTCAACGAAAATGAAAAACTCGTGGTTTTGTTGAAAAGAGCTGAAGAATTCGGAATAGACATCCCCGAATTAGAAGTATTATACAAAAAATTGAAATACTTCATTAATAACCACTAGCTCGACCTCTCTCTCACATTTTGTTTTTTCGTAACAAATTGGTATTTTTGGTGAAGAAAACATTAGCAGCTTTTGTAAAATAAAAAAAATACTCCGTAATATCTTGAATAATCTCAAGTATTGAATATTAAAGTAAATTATATGTCATTAAACCAAAAATTTAACCGACAATGACCTAAATATATGAAATACTTAATTGTCATAATATTATTGACTTGCACTACAATTGCCTATACTCCATGTTATTGCAATCAAGAAATTGCTGTCAATAATAAAGTTGAGAATGATACAGTAAAGAAAAACAGTATATATATTGAAGGACTGGGATGTGGTTTCTTTGGGTCAATAAATTATGAAAGGTATTTTCGCAACAATATAAGTAAAAACTATTTTAGTTCCAGAATTGGTTATAGTTATTTCCCTATATTTTCCAGATTTCATCTTATTCCAGTACTAATAAATTACAACATCTCAATCATCAATTCAATAAGCTTTGAATTTGGGCTTTGTTCTCGATTTTCATTTCCGGAATACGGCATGAAAGGACCAAGTTTTCGTAATACGGACATTTTAGCTAATGCCGGATTCAGATTTGTAATACGAAGAAATCTCCAACTTAAGTTCAATTACACTCCTACTATAATCCCCAATTTAATTTATGGCGGAATTCATGGAAATAATCTTTTATTTTTTGGTTTTAGTATCGGGTCGTGTTTTTGAAATTTTATTATAGTCTATTTATAACAGCACAAACAATTACCCTATTCCATTCCCCTTACATTTAAATTTCATTCCTTAAACCCTGTCTCAGCCTAAACAATCGAAACCTTACACTCAGTCTGTCCAAAAACATCAAACCTCAAACAATCCACCAACAGGTGGAAGACTAACACTCAGTCTGTCCATCATCTTCAAATCAACTAATCTTCAAATCACCTATCACCTCTTTTCTTCTTTTTTATATTAAATTTGCCCCCGAAAAATTATTAGAAAGTGGATTACAATTTCAGAGACATTGAGAAAAAATGGCAGGAGACATGGGAAAACGAAAAAACCTACCTGACCAAAGAGGATAAAAATCTTCCTAAATATTATGTGTTAGACATGTTTCCTTATCCTTCGGGAGCCGGTTTGCATGTGGGACATCCGCTGGGATATATTGCCAGTGACATTGTCAGCAGATACAAAATACTGAAAGGATTTAACGTTCTTCATCCTATGGGTTATGATGCCTTTGGTCTGCCAGCCGAACAGTATGCTATACAGACAGGTCAACACCCCGCGGTGACGACAGAGAAAAATATTTTGCGCTATCGCGAACAGTTAAAGAAAATTGGCTTTTCGTACGACTGGAGCCGGGAATTTCGCACCAGTGATGCAGCATATTATAAATGGACACAATGGGCTGTTGTGCAGATGTTCAAGCATTGGTTTAATAAAACAACACGAAAAGCCGACGCTATAGAAAATCTGATCAAAGAATTTGAACAAAACGGGAATCAAAGTGTTGAGGCTGTTCACAACTGCGACAAGCAATTTACTGCTTCAGAATGGACTCAATTTAACGAAAAAGAAAAGCAGGAGATATTGCTGAGTTATCGTTTGGCTTTTTTGGCCGATACCATGGTCAACTGGTGCCCGGCTTTAGGTTGTGTGCTGGCCAACGACGAGGTAAAAGAAGGTTTTTCGGTGCGGGGTGGTCATCCTGTGGAACAGCGCAAAATGCGTCAGTGGTTGTTGAGAGTGTCTGCCTATGCGGAACGTTTGCTGGAAGGAATGGATAAAATCGACTGGAGCGAATCTATTATAGATGTACAGAAAAACTGGATTGGCCGTTCCGAAGGAGCCGAAATTGCTTTTCCGTTGAAGGGAAAAGACCAAAGTATTACCGTTTTCACAACACGCCCCGATACGATTTATGGCGCCACTTTTATGGTCATTGCACCCGAAAGCGATTTAGTTGATCTTGTAAGGACTCCCGAAATGGAAACGGAGCTTGAGCAATATGTTCAGAGAACAAAAAAGCGTACAGAGCGTGAGCGTATGGCCGATGCCGGAAAAGTCACCGGATGTTTTACCGGCTCTTATGCGATTAATCCCATAACCGGAAAAGAGATTCCTATTTGGATCAGCGAATATGTACTTGCAGGTTATGGAACCGGCGCTATCATGGCTGTTCCTGCGCACGATAGTCGCGATTTTCTTTTTGCGAAATTCTTTAAGTTGCCTATTATTCAGGTCATTCAAAAACCCGGCGAGGCTGTTACTGACCCGGCCGAATGGATTGAATCCTATGATGCCAAAGAAGGTGTCTGCATAAATTCCGACGTGATTAATGGTATGGACGTGAAGCAGGGTGCCAGTCATATTATTGCCATGTTAGAAAAACAGGGCATAGGCAAAGGTCGTGTTAATTTCCGTTTGAGAGATGCTGTTTTCAGTCGTCAGCGCTACTGGGGCGAGCCATTTCCTTTTTATTATAAAGACGGACTTCCTTACCCCATCGAAGAAAGCAAGCTCCCACTGGAGCTTCCCGAAATAGATGCGTTTTTACCTACCGAAGACGGTCAGCCCCCGCTGGGCAGGGCCGAGAATTGGGTTTCGACCGAAGGCTATCCGCTGGAACTTAGCACCATGCCGGGTTTTGCCGGTTCCTCGGCCTATTACTTAAGGTACATGGATCCACATAACGATAAAGCGTTAGTCGATAAAGATATTGTGAATTACTGGCGTGATGTAGATTTATATGTAGGCGGAATGGAACACGCCACGGGACACCTTATTTATGCCCGTTTCTGGAATAAATTTTTGTTCGATTTGGGCTTGGTTTGCGAAGAAGAACCTTTCAAGAAACTGGTGAATCAGGGAATGATACAAGGACGCAGTAGCTTTGTGTACAGGGATACTACCACAGGCAAATACATTTCGAAAGAGCTGAAAAACGAATACAAGACACACGAAATTCATGTAGATATTAGTCTGGTCGACAACGATGTTTTAGATACAGAAGCTTTCAAAAAATGGCGTCCCGAGTTGGCTGATGCAGAATTTATTGTAGGTGACGACAAAAAATATCATTGTGGCTGGGCCGTCGAAAAAATGTCAAAATCCATGTACAACGTTGTCAATCCTGATGATGTAATCGAGAAATACGGCGCCGACACATTGCGTATGTATGAAATGTTTTTAGGTCCGCTGGAACAATCAAAACCTTGGGATACCAACGGAATAGAAGGCGTACATAAATTTTTGCGTAAGACATGGCGCTTGTTCTTCAACCGTGATGGCGAGTTGATTGTGAGCGAAGAAAAGGCAAACGACAAAGAACTAAAAGTCCTTCACAAACTTATTAAAAAGGTAGCCGACGACATTGAGGCCTTTTCGTTTAATACTTCGGTCAGCGCCTTCATGATAGCTGTCAACGAGCTGGGATCGATGCAGTGCAATAAAAGAGAAATTCTTGAACCTCTGTTGGTTTGTCTTTCTGCCTTTGCGCCACATATGACGGAGGAATTATGGCATCAACTGGGACATGAAACTTCTGTTACCAAAGCAATTTTTCCGGAGTTTAAAGCCGAATATGTGACAGAGGATACTTTTGAATACCCTGTTTCTTTCAACGGGAAAATGCGTTTTAAAATGTCTATTGCCCTCAATATTCCAGTTCCGGAAATTGAAAAGCAGGTCATGTCGGGCACAGAAACACAAAAATGGCTGGAAGGAAAAACTCCCAAAAAAGTTATTATTGTTCCGGGAAAAATAGTTAACATTGTGATCTAACCAAAAATTAAATTATTGTTATGAAATTCATTCATTTTCTTGTTATTAGCCTTTTTGCTATGTTCTTGTTTAGTTGTTCCGATAATCAGAAAACTACCGATGAAACAACTGGAAAAGATAGCGTAGCTACCCAGGACGAATCTGCTGCAAATATCGAAGGACAGCGTTATGGAGTTAAGTCGGGTATCGTGTATTATGAGCCTTTCGATATGATGGGAATTAAGACCAGTCAGGTTTTGTATTTTGATGATTATGGAAAAAAAGAAGCCCGTGAAACCATCACCGAAGGAACTATTATGGGTATGAAAACCAAAAAACGCAGTATCAATATTATTGATGGTAAGTATTCTATTTCTTTCGATTTGGAAAATATTACCAATAATAAAGATGAACTGAAAAAGGTAGCTACCCGCATGGATATGAGTAACAATCCTTTTGCTCAGTTTGATATGTCTGCCATGGGCGAGAAAATGAAAGAAGAATTTGATTATAAGGAAGAAGGAACAGAAGAAGTGGCTGGTGTAACCGGAACAAAATATTCCATTAAAATGTCAAAAGAAGCTAAGGAAAGAATTTCAGGCGTTATGTATAAAAATATTTCTTTGAAAGTGGATATGGGCCAGATTAAAATGGTAGCATCCAAATTCGAAGAAAATGTGACTGTTCCTGAATCCATTTTTTCAGTTCCTGCTGATTACAAAATTGAAGAGGTTGATCCTTTTGCAGGAGTCAATCAAATGGGAGAATAATTTCTTTAAGAGAGATAATTCATATGATTATGTAAGCTGTCTGTTTAAACAGGCAGCTTTTTTTATTTGCAATAAAACAGAGTTTTAAGTGAATGTCAAAACAACCTGAAAAATCAGAAATCGAAAAAAACATGTAAGTAATGCAGGTAATTTTAGATAATTTTTGAAAAAAAATAGCAAAATTTGTTTAACAAAGATTATTTTTGCAGAAAATTTGTAGAATGTCAATACGCGTTGCGGGGATAACAAAGCTGTACGGCCAGCAGAAAGCCCTTGATAATGTTTCGTTTACGATCAATACAGGAGAAATTACTGGCTTTCTGGGACCCAATGGTGCCGGCAAGTCTACCATGATGAAAATTCTCACAGGTTTTATTCCACCCAATGAGGGGAGCGCTTTCATTAACGACCTGGATATTTTGCAAAACGGTATTGAAACCCGTCGTTTAACCGGATATTTACCTGAAAATAATCCTTTATACCCCGATATGTATATCCGGGAGTATTTGTTGTACGTGGCACGTCTCTATAAGATTCCTGCTGCTTTGGCAAAGAAAAAAGTAGAGGAGATGATTGAAAGAACCGGCCTTTTACCTGAACATCAGAAAAAAATCGGTGCATTATCCAAGGGATATCGTCAAAGAGTGGGTTTGGCGCAGGCGCTGATACACGATCCCGAAGTACTGATACTGGATGAACCCACTTCGGGTCTGGATCCAAATCAGATTGTCGAGATTCGCAGTTTGATTTCTGACTTGGGAAAGAAAAAGACCGTTATGCTTTCAACACATATTATGCAGGAAGTCGAATCCATTTGTAATCGTGTGATCATTATAAACGAAGGACGGATTGTGGAAGACGGGGCTATAGATAAATTACAGAGTCGAAAGGAAACGGGCGTTGAAACGATTATTGTCGAATTCAGCGATAAGGTTTCCCGAACCGATATAGAAGCAATTCAAGGTATCATAAAAATACATGGACTGAAAGATAATCAATGGCTGATTCAAAGTCAGACCACATCTGATATTCGTCCTGTGCTTTTCAATCTCGCTGTCAAGAAAGGAATTACCGTACTTTCTATGCAGAAAAAAGAAAAAACACTGGAAGAAGTTTTCCAGGAATTAACAGTAAACAAATCTTAATCAAATTAATAACTTAAATCAAGTAAAATGGGATATTTATTCACTTCAGAATCCGTATCAGAAGGCCATCCTGATAAAGTGGCTGATCAAATTTCAGATGCATTATTAGACGAATTTTTACGTCATGATCCAAACTCCAAAGTGGCTTGCGAAACTTTAGTTACAACAGGACTTATGGTATTGGCTGGCGAAGTCAGAACGACTGGATATGTTGATGTTCAGGATGTTGCAAGAAAAACGGCCAATGAAATTGGTTATACCAAAGCCAGTTATATGTTTGCAGGAGATTCCTGTGGAGTTGTCAGTGCTATTCACGAACAATCACCGGATATTCGTCAGGGTGTCGACCGTAAGAAGCCCGAAGATCAGGGTGCAGGCGATCAGGGAATGATGTTTGGTTATGCCTGTAACGAAATGGACAATTATATGCCTCTACCTATCGAGCTGTCTCATATTTTATTACAGGAGCTTGCTGCTATTCGCCGTGAAGGCAAAAAAATGAAATATCTGGGACCCGATGCTAAAGCACAGGTTACCATTGAGTATTCAGACAGAGGGAAGCCTGTAAAAGTGGATACCATCATTATTTCTACACAGCATGATGAGTTTATTAAACCCAGCAGAAATACGGCTGAAATGACAAAATGGGCCGAAGAAAGAATGCAGGAAATTATCCGTAACGACATCGAGCGTCATTTGCTTCCACGCGTTAAAAAAGGGCTGCCTGCTCCTGTTCGCAAACTTTTCCGTCGCGACTATAAACTTATGGTTAATCCTACCGGTAAATTTATCGTAGGTGGACCTCATGGAGATACTGGTCTGACAGGTAGAAAAATTATCGTTGACACCTATGGTGGACGTTGTCCTCATGGTGGAGGTGCTTTCTCTGGAAAAGATTCTTCTAAAGTCGACCGTTCTGCAGCCTATGCTGCTCGTCATATTGCTAAAAATATGGTAGCTGCAGGTGTGGCTTCCGAAATGCAGGTGCAGATTTCATATGCTATTGGTGTGGCAGAACCCGTGTCTGTTTATGTAAATACGTATGGAACAAACAAATTAAAACACAGAGGAAAACGTGCTCCTGTGGATGGCGATATAGCAGAAGCTATTAATAAGATGTTCGACCTGAGACCTTATGCCATTATTAAAAGATTTGGTCTCAAAAATCCTATCTTTTTACCCACAGCTTCTTATGGCCATTTCGGACGCGATCCTTATACCGCACAGGTAGAAGTATTTTATACTGACGAAACAACGGTAACAAAGAAATCTGGCGGAAAAGAGAAACATTTTAAAAAGGTTGAATTTTTCCCCTGGGAAAAACTTGATTATGTAGATGCCATTAAAGAAGAGTTTTATCTCTAATCATCGTTTTCTGTTTTTTAGAAATAAAAATGTAAACAAGATTTCCCGAGTGAAAGAAGGATAATTATGTAACTTTGTTTCACCGGGAAATTTAGTTTAATACCTTTTCCTTTGTATATGCAGTTGCCAGCC
>PHDH01000110.1 GCA_002840935.1 Bacteroidetes bacterium HGW-Bacteroidetes-21
ATCGCGAGTGAGAGACCATTATGGGATGCAGTTTTCCCATATTGTATGATTACTTCTTTGGAAAGCACGAGAATGCCTGCATTATCATGATTTGTTTCATACGGTTCAGATGGGTGAATTCCGCATCCATGCAAACAAAAAAACAGAATAGAAACAATTAAAATACCTCGCATGATTTTTTTTACAAATTTATAAGCAATATTCTAAAGACTCAAGAAATTAAGAACCGTTAACAAATGAAAGATTAAACTTGTTTTATCTTTAAATAAACCGTCACACTATTATTTGCATTCTCGTATGAAAGTTCAATTTTGGTTTTAAGCAGTCTGTTGTCGCAATTGGCATATACCGAAGAAGGTATGAATTCGTAAAATTTAAGTGTTTGTCCGTTATTGAAATTAGAATAATAATTACAACAATCGTACGCCAGACAAGGTTGAACAAGCTTTTTTAATTCCTCCAGTTTTTTTGTTGCTTCCTGAGGAGTGCCAGTAAAAAACACCGCTTTAAAACCTTCAGGACTTACTTCCTGAGCAGTAAAACCTCTCAGTTTCACAGTACAATGATAGGTATCTTTAATATACTGGCTTACCAGCTCTCCTTTAACTGAGACGAATCCATCGGGCGCTGATTTAATTAATGTTGCGATATCCTTACAAAAATCATTGGGATCAGTTACAATAAAGTCGGGAAATTCAGCTTTGTCTATATAACGGTTATTTTCCCATTTGCCCTTTTCACAATATGTTTTCGAAAAATAATTTGCGCCGAGCCCCTGCCTTACACCATTCTCAAACTGACCAATATACCAAGTACCATCCATACTTTCGTATTTCCCTACCCCATGAAATTTATTATCTACAAAATCACCTGTATACTTATTTCCATTAGCTTCGGTATAATATCCAAAACCGTTAAGTTTAAAATTAACAAAATTACCTTCGTAACGATCGCCATTTGGAAACAAATAGATTCCAAATCCACTGCCACAATCTCCAGACAGACAACCCGTTTTCTGCTGAGAAAAGGCATTAACAGAAAAGCAAATAGCAAATAAGAATACAAAATTTTTCATAAAAAAAAGTTTAAGCCAAATTACAAAAAATATTAACAGGCTGATTACTTATCAACATTTTGCTCTATTGCATAGTTAAATTTCTTATTTTTGCCTATAGAAAATCAAATAAATATGAAAAACATTAAAATTTTAAGCCTTTTATTTCTGACCGTTCTACTATTGAACGCTTGTAAAAAAGACAAAACAGAAGAGCCAGTACCCACCGGTCCGTCAACTACCGTAGTAACAAATATTTCTGGTATGGTTATGGATACCTGGGGTTACCCCATTCAAGGAGTTACTGTAACTTGCGGAACACAAACCCGCACAACAGACTACAACGGAACATATTCTTTTCTTGGTTTAACAGTCCCTAAAGACAGATGTATTTTAAAGTTTGAAAAAGCAAGTTATTATACTGTTTCACGCGCAGTAATGCCCAAATCAGGCTCTTATACTCAAACAGAAATCACTCTAATTCCTTATTCATGGACTAATTCTTCGAGTGCTAGCTTTGCTTCTTCCAGCGCTTATACCATGTATCTTGGATCTACTGGTTGTGAGATTGACTTTCCTGCCAATGCTTGGATTAACGAAGGATCTGGCTTAACCTACTCGGGTGATGTTACAGTTTATGCTGCTTTTCTTGACCCAACGGATATGAATTATGGAAAATATGCTCCCGGCGGTCTCATGATAGGTAAAACAACTGCTACCGACGAAGTAATGATTCAACCTTATACAGGATTAATTGTTGAAGTATTTGGAACCAGTGGCGAAAAACTAAACCTCGACCCCAACGCAAAAGCAAATGCCACAGTAAGATTCCAGATACCTACCAACATGCAAGCCAATGCTCCAGCTGACATTGAATTATGGGATTTCGACATGACTGCAGGCGTTGCCGGAGCAGGTGGTTCTGCTGCCAAACAAGGCGATAAATATGTGGGCGAAGTAATACATTTCTCCAGCTGGACATGCGAAAACATTTGCACCGGATTACCTGCTATTATTAATGGTAAAGTCACCGATGGCACAAACCCCATCGCTGGTGTACCCATGGTTGTCGGCAGTTCAATTGTATATACCGATATTAATGGCAACTTTTCACAAAAAGTTCCTGCTGGCATAAATGTTCCTGTTGGAATAAAACCAGGTTATCTTGGGAATACACAGAATCCCTTATTTATTGGTCCTTTAACCAATGAAGAAGTGTATCAAATACCTTCCGATTTTGTACTGACTACAATTTCTTACATTACTGGCCAATTAGTCAATTGTACTGGAACACCTGTTCAGGGAAATGTTATTTTTAACTCTTATTCTCAAATGTCATCTTCCCCAACAGATGCTACTGGGCATTTCAGCATTCCAGTTAGTACTAGCATGATGTACGGATATCTTATAGCTCATGGCAACACGACCACTACAGAACAGTATATTAACATAATGTCCCTCCCCTATGACGCCGGACAAATTACCCTTTGCCCTCCAATCCCAACAGGACCTAACCAAATAACTTTCAACGGCACACTGTACAATTCTTTCACCGAAAATTCCAGTGAAGTTTATATGGGCAACATGACATCTATTTATTTATACGATCCCATTACATATGATCACATTCAACTTCAGTTAAACGGAATTACTACCGGCACATATACCATTGACACCGCAAATGTTTATGTAAATGGAACCGTAGGTGGAAGTACATCAGGAACACATTTCGAATCAGCTGCTGGTGGAACTATCACAGTGACAAAATTTAACCCTGTGGGTGGACTTATTGAAGGCACTTTCACCGCTGTTTGTAGATTAACCGGATATTCATATACTGGAAAATTCAGCGTCGTTAGGGGACAAGATATTCGAAAATAAAAAGAATTCTTCACTTTGTAAAAAGCCGGATTTTTCCGGCTTTTTTATTTTAAAAAAAATATGTAAGTTTGATGCTAAGTTATTGCATAGTGAAAAAAATTGTCAATATATTTTTATTACTCTTTTCATTCGTTATTGTTTCAGGCCAAAGCAATACGGATAGTCTCCTTAACATATTAAAAGAATCGCCACTGGATACTCAGCGGGTAAATGTATTGATAGAACTGGCAAATGCTCTGCTTTATGATTATCCAGACAGTTCTGTCACATTTCTTGAAGAATCCTCTGAACTAGCAAAAAACTTAGGATTTGCAGAGGGTGAAGCACGTGCTTTTCTTAAATTAGGCGAAGCCTATGATGTAAAAGGCCTTTTTTCAAAATCTGTACGCTCATACGAAAAAGCAAAGGAGATTTACAAATCACTAAAGAAAGATACTGAAATAGGCGAAACCCTAAACTCTATAGGAAGAGAATGTGAGAAAAAAGGTGATCTTGAAATGGCTCTTCAAAGCTATCTCTCTTCGCTAAAAATAAGAGAACGATTAAAAGATACTCGTGGCATTGCATCCAGCATGAACAGCATTGGAAGTATTTATCTATCACTTGACGATACGATCAAAGCACAGGAATTCTTTATAAAGGCACTGGACCTCATTACTCAAGTAAATAATCCCGTTGGAATAGCTACTGTATTAAATAATCTGGGATTGGTATTCGACAAAAAAGACATGCCCGATAGTGCTCTGTTGTATTATACCAAATCGCTAAAAATATGGGAAGAACTTGGAAACACTCATACTATCTCGAGAACACTAACTAATATTGGTAATGTATTCTACAAAAAAGAGGATTATAAGACAGCTCTTGAATATTACAATAAATCCCTTGCTATAAAAGAAGAAGTTGGCGATATCACTGGCAAAGTCAATATTTTCATTAATATCGGAGTTTTGTATCAGAAACAAGGCAAGTTAAACGACGCAGTCACAGAGACAAATAAAGCACTGAAGCTAGCCAAAGAAATTCGCTATATTGAAGGAATTAAAAACTGCTACGACGTTTTGAGTGAATTATATGTATCGCTCGAACGGTATAAAGAAGCTTACGAATCTATGCTGAATTTCTCCATATATCGTGACACATTAATTAATGAGAACAACTCGAAAATGTTTTTGCAGTTACGTGAAGAATATGAAGCCGACAAACGCGAGAAAGAAATTGCCCTCGGAAAAGCAGAAAACGAACAGAATCAAGCTACCATAAAACAGCAAACCACACAGATCTACGCCTTTGGCATAGGAGTGGTTATGTTACTCGTACTAGCTGTTGTAATTCTTAATGGTTACCGCCAAAAAAGAAAAGCAAATATCTTACTTGGCGCACAAAACATCGAAATTCTGAAACAAAAGGAAGTCATTGAACAAAAAAACGATGACATCATGGCCAGTATAACTTATGCTAAACGAATTCAAGAAGCCATATTACCACCCGACAAACTGGTTCGTCAGAATCTCGAAAGTTCATTTGTACTCTTCAAACCCAAAGATATTGTAAGTGGCGACTTTTACTGGATGGAAGTCAAACAGAACATAGTACTCTTTTCTGTTGTAGATTGTACCGGACATGGCGTACCTGGTGCTTTCATGAGTATTGTTGGTCATAATGGTCTCAATCAAGCGGTCAATGAATACGGTCTTCTCCAACCCGGCGCCATATTAGACAAACTGAATAATCTGGTTGAATTAACATTACACAAATCAGAAGACTCCAATGTAAAAGATGGGATGGATATTGCCCTTTGCGCATACAATTCTGCAAATAATATGCTCGACTATTCTGGAGCCAACAATCCCTTATATATAGTCAGAAAGAAACCTGCGGTCTTTATTCATAACAATAAAATCATTGAACCCTCTGTCGAAAATGACAATTATGCCCTCTTCGAAATCAAAGCTAACAGACAGCCCATTGGAGCATATATTAACCGGGTTCCTTTTTCAAACCACACTTTCCAACTGAACAAAGAAGATACCGTTTATATCTTCTCTGATGGATACCCCGATCAGTTTGGTGGAAGCGACGGAAAAAAATTCAAATACAAACCTTTCAAAGAACTCCTCATTACAATCCAAGAATTAGAAATGAGTGCCCAGCGTAAAAAACTTGAAGAAACCATTAACGATTGGAGAGGTGATTTCGAACAGGTGGATGACATTTGCATTATTGGTCTCAGGGTTTAATTCATGTCATCGTTTTCAGAAAACAAGTGGTCGCATATTTCTGTCCTTTCCGCGAATATCATTTACGGAATAAACTATGCCATAGCTAAAGGGATGATGCCCGAATTCTTTCACCCCAGAGCTATAATTTTCATCAGAGCTTTGGGAGCTTTTTTGCTTTTTCTCTTATATCATACTTTGTTTGTAAAAGAGAAAATGCAAAGAAAAGATGTAGGACTTTTTTTTCTTTGTGCATTCTTCGGAATTGCTGTAAACCAGATCATGTTTTTCGAGGGACTCAATCTCACAACTTCCATTAATTCGGCCATAATAATGACCATAAATCCGGTCCTTGTTCTTTTGTTTTCAGCTCTGATACTTAAAGAAAATATTACCTGGCTAAAAATGACAGGTATTTTTATTGCAGCTACCGGAGCGGTAGTTCTAATAGGTCAGAAAGGAGAAATATCCTTTTCATCAGAAACTTTTACAGGCAACATTCTTATTTTCATTAACGCAGCATCCTTTGCGCTGTATTTAGTTTTGGTCAAACCACTCATGTTGAAATACCATCCGGTAACAGTAATGAAATGGGTCTTTCTGCTGGGATTCTTCATTGTATTTCCTTTTACCTTTGGCAGTTTTATCGAGACCAATTTTAGCATCATCCCTTTTCATATATGGATGTCCCTTCTCTATGTCGTAGTTATGGCGACCTTTTTTGGATACCTGCTCTACAATCTGGCGCTCATTAAACTCAGTCCTTCTGCTACCAGTTCCTATATTTATCTTCAGCCCGTTTTTGCAGGTATCGTATCCTTTTATATGCTCAAAGAGATACCGGGTTATGTTGATTTTATCGCCGTTGCCCTGATATTCTTTGGTGTATACTTTGTCAACAGAGCATCACAACGTAGTAATTGATGCAAAAGTCATTATCTTTGAGAAACTTTACCTTACACATGGGAAGGCACATGATAATTAAAACATTCAAGAAAATATCAGTTGGCATAGCACCAGCCTTCATCTTGATTTTAATTCTATTATCAACTTCCTGTCGCCCTATCAGGAATGTGCCTGACAATCAGTTTTTGCTCAATAAAATAAAAATAAAATGTGATGAAAAAAGTATACAGGAAGAAGAATTATTATCCTATATTAAGCAAAAACCTAATCGTAAAATACTAGGAATAACCAGGTTTCATTTATCAGTATACAATTTCTCAACCCGGGGCAAAGATCGAAAATGGAAAAACAAAATCGGTTCTATTATAGGTGAAGAACCCGTAATATTTGATGCATTTCTTACACAAAGATCCTGCGATCAAATCGAAAAAATGCTTATTAATAAAGGCTATATCCATGCTCTGGTTACGTTTGACACGATTTCGAAGCGCAAAAAGAGGATGAATCTGAGCTATCACATTGTGACAGGAAAACCTATAACGATAGAAAAGGTAGATTATAAATTTAATATCCCTGAGATTTCTAATTTTATTTTAAACGATTCAGCGAATTCACTTTTAAAGAAAAATTCTTTGTTCGACATCGACCGGCTAATGGAAGAAAGAATTAGATTAACCAATTTGTTAAAGAATAATGGATATTACTACTTCACGAAAGAAGATATTGTGTTTTATGCCGACACATTGGATAGTCCCAACAAAGTAGTGCTAACCATGCTCCTTAATGAAAAGAAAGACAGCACCTATGCCGGTTATTATTCTTACAAACTGAATTCCGTCAACTTTTTTGTAGGATTTGAGCCAAAAATGGCGCTTGAAACCGGACCTGAATATTTCACTGGATTCGAAAATATTGAATCGGGCGGAAACCTATATTTTTTCAAAAATAAATTAAATTATAATCCCAAGGTATTAAGACACGCCATTGCCATAAACAAAGGTCAAACCTACATGCAGAACTATGTAAATTCCTCTTACAAAGGGCTGACTTCATTAAAAACTTTCAGGTTGGTTAACATCCAGTTCTCTGACACAGGGCACTCTATCAATGCCGAAGACCGAAAACTGGATTGTTTTATTCTCCTGACCCCTTTGCCTAAACAAAGCTATCAACTGGAAGCTGTGGGTACCCATTCATCTGGAAACCTTGGACTAGGAGGTAACATTATTTACCAGAACAGAAACATCTTCAGAAATGCAGAGCAATTCGACATGAAACTTCATGGGGCGATTGAACGACAAACAGTTGTAATTGAAGAAAATGACGCTCAGCTTCAGGAGTATTTGCCTTTCAACTCCCTCGAAATGGGAGGAGAAGCAAAACTCTATTTTCATACATTTATATTCCCTTATTCAACCGAAAATTTTAAAACACAACATCACCCTAAAACTAACCTATTACTCGCCTATAATTTTCAGCAACGCCCCGATTTCAGCCGAACCATTACCAATGCCACTTTTGGTTATTTTTGGGAAGGAAAAAACAGCAATAATAGACATTCCGTGAATCCCATCGAAATTAACTATGTTAAACTCCCCTTTATTTCTAAAAAATTCCGAAATTCTATCAACAATACATTTCTCGAAAACAGCTACACCGACCACCTTGTGGTACAAGGATCTTATACCTATACATTAAGCGACTTCAAGGTAGTTAACACTAAAAACCTTATTTATCTTCGTTCGACAGTTGAAGCTGCTGGTAATATCCTAAATTCTTTGGCAGGTTATGCTAATCTGGATAAAAATGAAGAAGGAAGCTATATGCTTTTCAAAACACCTTTTGCCCAATTTGTTAAAGCAGAATTCGATTTTAGATATTACAAAACATTGTGGTTCGGACAAAAAGTTGTCTATCGGGCATTTGCTGGCCTAGGTTATCCATATGGAAACCTGAAAGTGCTCCCCTTCGAAAAACGATATTTCTCGGGAGGGGCAAACAGTATTCGTGCCTGGCCTGTAAGAACTTTGGGTCCCGGATCTTACGAAAACTCTCCATTGCGTGTTCCCAATCAGACCGGCGATATAAAACTGGAAGCCAACCTCGAATACCGGTTTAAACTTTTCTGGGTCATCGAAGGCGCCCTCTTTGCCGATGCCGGAAACATATGGGATATCTACAAAGAAGAAGAACGAGAAAGCGGATATTTCGACCCCAATAAATTTTATAACGACATCGCTATCGGAACAGGCATAGGTTTCCGATTCGACTTTTCTTTTTTCATTTTTCGCCTTGATTGGGGCCTGAAAGTCAGAGACCCTGCTATGCCCTCCGGAAGTCGACTCATTATTACAGACGGAAAGCTCGACCGCTCCGACTACACTTTCAACCTTGGTATCGGTTATCCTTTCTGATGTCCCCTCCCCTAGCCTGCTTCCCTCTAGAAATGATTTCACCATTTTTACCAATTAAATTTTAAAAATATTTTGATTTCATGCAACAATTATCTATTTTTACTTCATTACTAAATCGTTTTACCATGAAATATTTAATGGTTATATTTATTTTTACATTGTTCTTTTCGTCAACTTATGCAGGCAACGGCGATACCATTATAGTTCAGACCTTCAGTTATGGTTCCCCTCAGGATGCTTGGTTTGTATTTCCTTCTGACACCATGCATTTTGAAAAGATATTGATGAAATACACTCTTAAATGCAATCCGGCTCAGAGTCCCGCCTGTGGAGAATGGGACTATTTAACCTACACCTATCTCTATAAAAACACGGGAGGCACTGATTCTGTTCTGGTACATCAGCCTACATTTACTATAAACGGAACGATTGCGGATAGCATTAACTACATCACTTCACCTTCCTATACTTATTCTCCATCGTGGCAATATAGCGTCCACCATTCGGATACAATATCATTAACCAGTACCACCCTGGGCACCGGCAACAATTCAAGTTCGGCTCCTTTTGCCAGTTCCGGACAAATATCCCGCAGTCAGTATTTATGGAAAGCCAGCGAAATGATAAATGCTGGCATGACCGCAGGAGATATTAGCGGACTTCAATTTTATATTCAAACTCCAGGCATGCCTCTACGAAACCTGACGATACGAATGAAGCAAGTAAATTCTGATTCGCTGACACAAACAACCATGGCTACCAGTGGGCTGACACAGGTCTATAGGAAAAATACCTCGTTTGATCAGGCTGGATGGAATAGCATTCAACTTACCTTACCATTTACATGGAACGGAACTTCCAATTTGCTTATTGAAGTATGCTTTGACAATAGTTCAACCGGGTCAGACAATATTGTACTGGCAGAAAACACCAGTTTTTCATCGGGAGTAACAAGTTCCGGCACCGACAGAGTTGCCTTGTTTCACAGCTTTGGATACATTGACATCCCTCTAAATTCGCAAGTAGCAGCCTTAGATTCCTTTGTCACAGTATCATTTTGGGTATATGGCACCCCCGAATTCCAACCACAGGACGGCACTTGTTTCGAAGCTGTAGACTCTGCCGGTAATAGAATCCTTAATGCTCATCTTCCCTGGTCGAATAGCAATGTATACTGGGATGCGGGCTTTTCAGGGACGTCATACGACCGTATAAACAAAGTAGCTACTGTGGCTGAGACTGAAGGACAATGGAACTTCTGGACCTTCACTAAAAACATAGGAACCGGCAGCATGAAAATATATATTAACGGGAGCATTTGGGCAAGTAGCACTTCCAAAACAAAGTCAATGAAAAACATTCGTTCATTCCGTTTGGGAAAAGGCAACTGGTCAGGATCTCAGACTTACGAAGGAAAAATGGATGAGTTTATGGTATTCAATACCGAACTAAGTCAGTCCGAAATTTTGCTACTGAAAAACGAAAAAATGACTCCTTCCCATCCCCGATATTCTAATCTCATTCTGTATTTTCCTTTCGATGATGGCAATTATCAGACAGCCACCGATGCATCTCCGGCAGGACATCTTCCTGCAACTATAAACGGAGTTGCCAATCCCCTGAAAAGTGGATCAGATATTTTTAACAGTTTTACCAAAACAACTCTACGCCCTAACATTGTTTTTGAACAAGGAACGTTTATCTCTGAAATCGATTCTGTACTCATTATTGATACTATTATGAATCCCTCTATGCAAATTATTAGTTACGCCGACAGTATGAATAACCCCGGGATAGCTATCGACACGCTCAATGTTTGGCCTCTATACTATTACAATTACATTTACAATGCGCAAGGACTTGCGACCGACTCTACACTCTTTACCCCTTATGAAACCATGCATTTAGCTTACTACGATTATTACAGAAAATTCCCCGAAGTCATTAGATACGAGCTGGCCAGATACATTACACCTTATGGCAATGGCTTGAGTTTAGGCAACGGATGGACATGGACTTTTGATGTCAGCGACTATCGCACCTTATTGACCGACAGCGTTCGACTGACGGCTGGCAACTGGCAAGAACTACTCGACATGAAATTCCTTTTTATAGAGGGCACTCCTCCCCGCGATGCTATAAGCATACAGAATTTATGGAATGGTGGTTTTAATTATGGACTTACGAGCGATCCCATTGAAAATTATTTATCAGAAATTGAAGTCGACTTACCCATAAACGCCGTAAATGCAAGATGGAAGTCTAGAATTACTGGGCATGGCATGGACAGTCCCCAGAATTGTGCCGAGTTTTGCGCAAAGAATCACTACTTTTTAGTAAACGGAAATACTGAGTTCACAAAACTTGTCTGGCGCGACAATTGCGACCTCAATCCACTCTATCCTCAAGGTGGAACATGGGTTTACGACCGTGCCAACTGGTGCCCCGGAGCTGAAGTATGGACATACGACATGGATATTAGCTCTTTTATTACACCCGGAGAAAGCATACGTCTGGATCACAATGTACAACCCTATACAAGTGGAGGTCCATGGGACTATTACCAAATTGAAGACCAGTTGGTAACATACGGAGCGCCCAATTTTAGCCTCGATGCATCTTTAGAATATATTATTTCGCCCAGTACAGATCAAATGTATTTGCGTATGAACCCTATCTGTACAAAACCCATCATTGTTATAAAGAATACAGGATCAACAACACTCACCTCACTGACAATTACCTACGGTATTAACGGAGCAACTCCTTCTGTCTATAACTGGACAGGAAGTCTTCCATTTATGGAATCAGAAATTGTCACATTAGATCAGTTTATCTGGGCCGAAAATGCCAGCGAATTCACGGCAACCATTAGTCAGCCAAATGGAGGCATCGACCAATACACATACAATAACAGCAAAAAATCAAATTTTGTATACGTACCTTCCATGCCCGCTCAGTTTATTATTGAACTGAAAACCAACAATTACGCTTACGAAAATCAATACACATTAAAAGATTCCGAAGGAAATATTATTGTTGAAAGAAATAACCTGGCAGCCAATACATATTATAGGGACACACTCAATTTAGCTACAGGATGTTATGAATATGAATTAACAGACAGCGGAGAAGACGGACTGAATTTCTGGGCAAATTCTGCTCAGGGGGCAGGAACCATACGTTTCAGAAAAATTTCACCTGCTACTTCACTTAAAAATTTCAATGCCGACTTTGGTGGCCAAATATATCAACAATTTACAGTAGGTCTCAGCAATAGCATGGAAGAATATATCACGTCCCGCATTTCTTCCTTCCATATTAGTCCCAACCCTGCACATGAAACTGTCATTCTGGATATCGATCTGAACAAACGCAGTGACGGAACTGTAGAAATATTCACACTCCTCGGAAACTGTGTCTATAAATCAGCCTTTCATCAGGTTGCTTCAGAAAGAATAGAAGCAAATGTAAGCAGTTTTGAGAAAGGCATTTATATCATAAAACTTAGGACAGGGAAAGAAGTCATTACAAAGAAACTCATTATTCAATAATCTGGCGTTGCTATTGTATAAAACTTCCCTCGATAAGAGGTTGTTTAAAATTCACTTTTAAATTCTGTTGAGCATTAATCTAACCATTGCTAGTAGGACAAAACTCTTACT
>PHDH01000111.1 GCA_002840935.1 Bacteroidetes bacterium HGW-Bacteroidetes-21
TGATTATCAACATATCAGAAACTTACAAACAGACTTACTTAACTATAACTATACCTCTTCTTTTGAGCTTTTTCAGGGATCACAAGGTGGTCTGGATGCTGCTGGTGACCCTACTGCAGCCAATCTAGCTGCAGCCATTAATCCCGGTGCCGGATCTTTATGGTATTGCGGTCATGGTGATGAAACTTTAATAGTAACAACAAATTTTACTAGCACTAATGCCGAAGCCTTAACCAACGATAATAAGCTTCCTTTTTTATATCTTGTTGCTTGTGTAGTAGGTAAATTTAATAGAACTGGTGGACCTTGTTTAGCAGAGGCTATGTTGCAGTCTACAAATAATAATCTCCCTGCTGGTGCAATAGGAGTATATGGCTCTACTATTAATCAGTCATGGGCTCCCCCAATGACTGCACAAGATGAGATGATAGATATTTTAACGGAAGCATATACAGCGAATATTAAAAGAACTTTTGCCGGTATTGGGATTAATGGTGCCATGAAAATGAATGATGTGGATGCTGATTTCGATATGACAGATACCTGGACAATATTCGGAGATCCTTCTTTGGTCGTAAGAACACTTAGTCCAATGCCCATGACTGTTAGTCATATGCTGTCGTTACCTGTTGGGACTACTGATTTTACTGTAGATTGCAATGTTAACGGAGCATATGTCGCTTTAACCAAGGACAATGTGATATTAGCTACAGGATATGTAAGTGGAGGAAGCGTTAGTTTTACTCTGCCATCTTCACTTGCTGTTGGAGATCATGTAAATGTTTGTGCCACAGAGTATAATTATACGCCTTATGTTGGCGAATTTGAAGTGATTAACAATAATATTCCCAATGATGCCTCTGTGAATGCTATTATGCAGCCCACAGGTAATTACAGTTGTACGGGTATTAATACAACTCCTGGAGCTGTTATTACGAATATGGGAATCAATAATCTGACTTCTTGTACTGTAAGTCTTCATATTGATGGTACATTAATTCAGTCAGTTAACTGGACCGGAGATCTTGCTACTTTCGGAAGAGATACTGTAATCTTTAGTCCTGTCGCAATTCAAACAGGAACGCATACCGTGATGGTAGAAACATCTTTGCCAAATGGTTTGGTTGATGGATATGTGCTAAACGATCAAAAGACCACATCTTATACTGCTCAGGATTTAGTGATAACAGCTGCTTTTACAGCATCTGTAACAACTTCATGCGCTGCACCGCTTACTGTTACTTTCGCAAATCAAAGTCAGAATGCCTCTGGATATTTATGGGATTTTGGTGATGGTGCTACAGCTACTGTAAATTCTCCAGTTCATGTATATAGTCAACCAGGTGTATATACAGTTTCTCTTGTGTCTGATGGTGGGGTTTGTGGTTCCATATCAGAAATTAAACCTGCTTTTATTACGATTGGTGCTGAATCTCCTGTTGGAACTGGTGATGCCGTGTGTCAGAATACAGCTGCTTCTTTAACCGCTACAGGTACTGGAATTATTACTTGGTATGATGCGCAAACGGGAGGAAATGTTCTTGGAACTGGAAATACATATAATATTGCATCTGTACCTTCCAATACAACGGTTTATGCTGAAAATTCTGTTATTGGTGCGGCTTATAATGTAGGTCCAACGAATAACACGACCAATGGAAGTGTGTTTACTGCTGCAACGGAGCATTATGAAATCTTTTCTGTCACCGAAGCTTGCCGTTTGGTTTCGGTCTCAGTGAATGCCCAAGGTGCTGGAAATCGGACTGTTTCTTTAAGAAATAGTGCAGGTACTACACTGCAGTCTATTGTCGTAAATATGCCTGATGGAGTAAGTCGTGTTACATTAAATTTCGACTTGATGCCAGGAACTGACTATAGGTTAGTGGGACAAGCAACGCCAAATTTATATAGAAGTAACGCTGGACTTTCTTATCCTTATACAATTAATAATGTATTGTCGATAACTGGTTCAAGTGCATCCACTAGTCCCCAAGGGTATTATTATTACTATTATGATTGGGAAGTGAAAATGCCCGATTGCATAAGTGCTCGTATCCCTGTCGTTGCAGAAGTAAGTCAACCTGTAATTTCAATAATATCAACACCTCCATCTTCCATTTCTACTGCAGACGGTTCAGCTGAAATTATTTATACTTCGGGTCTCCTTCCAGTTTCCTATTTATGGTCAGATGGTCAAACTGATGCTACAGCCACTGGATTGGTGTCAGGAAACTATTCAGTTACCATAACTGATGAGGATGGTTGTGCTACAGTTTTTAATTGCTTTGTTGATTATCCGGTTGGAGTGAATACTGCAGAAAGCAAAATTGTTTCTGTGTATCCTGTTCCTGCATCTGAATATTTGAAAGTGAAGGCTGAAAATATTTTGATTACAAGAATTGATATATTAGATGTATCAGGAAGAGTGGTATTGCAAATGGACATTCAGAATGTATCTGAATGTAAAATTGATTTGTCAACTTTATCGCCTGGTTCATATTTGTTGAAAGTCTTTTCTGATGAAGAAATGCTATTAAAAAGAATCGCAGTGCAAAAATAAGTTATTAAGTTTTATTTAAAGGCTGTCTGTATAGGCAGCCTTTTTTTTGCATAGTATTTGTATGCTTAATGATTAACGAAAAAATAATACCTTTGCGATTGAATGAAAAATATTTTGAAACATAACTTGATACTCTTCGTATAAGTTATATTATTAAAAAGAAAGCATGAAACTTTTTATTTTATTATCATTTCTGACTTTGTTTTCGAAAGTAAATGTTGCTCAAAGCGATACGATTAATAAATTGAATGAAAATAACGAAAAACACGGTTATTGGATTTTTTATAACGACAACAATCAGAAAGTGGATGAGGGAAAATATGTAAATGGTAAAAAGGAAGGATTGTGGAAGGGATATTATGATGATGGTAAGATTAAACAAGAATTAACTTTCAAGGAAAATAAAGCCGATGGTTATGCTAAGTTTTATTATCCAACGGGAATTGTTAGTGAAGAGGGAATTTGGAAAGGAAATAAGTGGGTAGGGCAGTACAAGTACTTTCATCCCAATGGAAATGTTTCTTATGACTGGTCATATAGTGAGCAAGGAAAACGAACAGGCGTTCAGAAGTATTATCACGAGAACGGAAAAATTATGATAGAAGGAGAATGGAACGATGGGAAGGAGTCGGGTGTGCTTAAGGAATATGATGATACGGGTAAACTTATTGCAGAAAAGAATTTTGCCGATGGTAAACTGGATGCTTCTTCAGTAAAAATATTTAACAGTTCTACTCAGAATACAACTGAAAATAATTCAAATAACGAAAATATTATAGTTAAAGAGAATAATACAAATCAGAATTCCAATGTCGGATTTTTTGATGGGAACGGCTATAATATCACCAAAACAAAGGATGGCAAAAAGGATAGAGAAGGGGAATGGAAGAATGGCCGTTTAATTGATGGTAAGAGATATCATTATGATGAAGAAGGCAAACTTGTAAAAACTTCCATTTACAAAGGCGGAAACATCGTAAATATTATTTATCCTTAGATTAAAAAATTGTACCTTTGGTCTGTTTTTCAACGGGCTAAACATGGAACATCCTTTATTTATTTACAACACTCTTACTAGAAAGAAAGAGAATTTTGTGCCGCTAAATCCTCCATTTGCAGGATTATACGTATGCGGACCTACGGTATATGGCGATCCTCATTTGGGACATGCCCGACCAGCAATTACGTTTGATGTCCTTTTCAGATATCTGCAGCATTTGGGCTATAGAGTCAGATATGTCCGAAATATTACTGATGTGGGCCATCTAGAAAATGATGCTGACGAAGGGGAAGATAAAATTCAGAAAAAGGCAAGACTGGAAGAGTTAGAGCCAATGGAAATCGTTCAGTATTATACGGATAGATACCATGAATTTATGGATATGATTGGTGTGCGTCGTCCCAGTATTGAGCCTAGAGCATCAGGTCATATTATTGAGCAATTGGATATGATTGATAAAATCATTAAGAATGGTTTTGCGTACGAAGTGAACGGTTCTATTTATTTTGATGTAGAGAAATATCATAAGAAATTCAATTATGGGAAATTATCTGGTCGGGTTTTAGAAGATTTATATAATAATACTCGTGATCTGGATGGCCAAGGAGAAAAGAAAAAATCTTTTGACTTTGCTCTTTGGAAAAAAGCTTTACCTACGCATATTATGCGATGGCCTTCTAAATGGGGACAAGGTTTTCCGGGATGGCATCTCGAATGTTCTGTGATGAGTACTAAATATTTGGGAGAGACATTTGATATTCACGGCGGCGGAATGGATTTATTGTTTCCACATCACGAATGTGAAATAGCACAGTCGGTTGCAGCCAATGGGCAGGAATCTGTTAAGTACTGGATGCATAATAATATGATTACTATCAATGGACAGAAAATGGGCAAGTCGTTGGGTAATTTTATTACGCTTGAAGAACTTTTTACCGGAAAACATAAATTGCTTGAACAGGCTTATGCTCCCATGACCATTCGCTTCTTTATTTTGCAAGCACATTATCGTAGTACCCTTGATTTTTCGAATGAAGCGCTAAAGGCTGCCGAAAAAGGTTTGATTAAACTGATGGAAGTATGCAAACAATTCGATAAAATACAACCAGAATCAAAATCTACTATAGATGTTAAGAAAATCGAATCCGAATTATATGTCAGTATCAATGACGATCTTAATACAGCATCATTGATTGCAACTATTTTCGAAAATTCAAAACTGGTAAACAGATTGGTTGCAAAAGAGGATTCCATTTCAGCTGAAGATCTGGGGACTTTTAAAAACCTGATTCATACTTTTGTTTTCGATGTTCTAGGTTTAGCTGAGGCTTCTTCTGCAGGAACTTCTTCAGAGGCTTTAAAAGTAGCAGTAGAACTGCTTTTGCAGGAAAGAGTGGAAGCTAAAAAGAGAAAGGACTTTGCTGCCTGCGACAGGATTAGGGATAGACTGGCTGAAGCAGGGATACTCGTAAAAGATACCAAGGAGGGCTTCGAATGGTCCCTAAAATAATACTTGCCCTATTTCTACTGGGCCTGCTGTCGTGTAATACTGAATTATCAGAGAATGAAAATAACGACAAAGTAGATTTAAGTAATACCCAGTCTATTAAATTTCAGCATCCTACCTATATGCAGAATTTTAAAATGGGGGATTCGATTTCCGTTGAGTATTCAACTGTTAGCGAAAAAGTGGCCGATTCATCTGTTATATATTTGAATAATGTATCGCAAGGTAAAGTTATTGGAACAGGAATCGTTCATCTGAACTCAAATCATACAGGTATGCAGACCATTACGGTTAAGGTCTATTATAAAGACACTGTCGTTAGTGGGTCAACTGTTGTTAGTTGCTATTCTGACATTAAGCCAGTTCAATATGCCTACAAAGTGTTGAATAAGTACAAGCATAGTCCAGATGATTATACACAGGGTCTTCAGTATGACAATGGTTTTATCTATGAGGGAACAGGGCAAAAAGGAGAGTCGGTGCTCAAGAAATATAAATTGTCTGATAGTGAGTTAATACAAAGTTATCAGCTTCCTTCAGAGGATTTTGGTGAGGGTATCGTTCTTTTCAAGAATTATATTTATCAACTTACTTGGCAATCGGGAATCGCTTATAAGTATGAAAAAGAGACGTTTAAGTTATTAAATCGTTTTGTTGTACAAACCGAGGGTTGGGGAATAACTACGTATGAGAATAATCTGATTATGAGTGACGGAAGCAATGTTTTATATGAACTAAGTCCCGAATCTTTTGATGTGGTTCGAAGAATCGAAGTGTATGACAATATTGGCCCTGTGGGTCAGCTTAATGAACTTGAAAATGTTGGCGGAAAGATATTTGCGAATGTGTATACTACAAATTTCATTGTAATAATCGACCCAAAAACAGGCAGAGTAGAAGGAAAGATAAATCTGGAGGGGCTCCTCAAACAAGCAGATAACCCAAAAGATGCTGAAGTCTTAAATGGAATAGCCTGGAAAGGAGAAGATAAAAAGTTGTTGGTAACCGGAAAATGGTGGCCTAACATATTTTACATTGAATACTATTAATACGATTTGTTAGACATGAAAATAATGCTCTATTGGCATAAATTATCTATGTTAATCATAAAACAATATTTATAGTTAAAATCTTTTACAACTTATGCAACGAAATTGTAGTCTACTACGTATAAATGCTCATTCAATTAAGAAATTTTAAGAAAATCAACCTAAAACCAGTTTATATGTTAAAGAAAATAAACCAGTTAGTAATTGTGATCCTGCTGATTACACTTAGTGTCAATCTGGGATATTCGCAGATTCAGAGGGATGGGACTCCACCGTCCATTACATTTAACCTTAATACCGTATTGCCGGCGAACGATTACAGTCCGGTTTTGGATTTAAGGTCCATTCAGGAAGAAGATGCATTGGCATCTAAACAGGGACAGCCTGAGCGTGCGGGTTTTGTTCAGTCGGTCGGACTGGATATGACCACTACCGGAGTATGGACACGAATTCCGGGCAATAAAATGTGTTGGCAGGCTAAGTTTACAGCCAGTCAAGCACAGGCATTGGGCGTTGTTTTCGACAATTTCTATATTCCCGATGGAGCAGAATTATATTTGTATGACGAAAATAAAACCATGATTATCGGAGCTTTTACATCTGATAATAATAATTCTGAAATGGTTTTTTCGACTCATGTTCTCCCCGGATCTTCAATAATTATTGAATATGTTGAGCCCGCAAATGGAAGTGCACGTGTTAAACCTACAAGTGTTAATGGAACCGACGAGTATCTTAAAAGGTCATTGCCTAGCGTAATGTCAACAGAGTTGGTTAATAATTATATCCCTACGGGTTCTTTAAGAGTTGCTGAGTTGATTTATGTTTATAAAGATAAAATTTTTAATCAGGCAAAAGATTTAGGTGATTCTGAATCATGTCAGGTTAATATTAATTGTTCTCCTGTTGGAGATACATGGCAAACAGCAAAAAGAGGTGTAGCTAGAATACTTTTCAGAGAAGGTGCCAGTTGGTATTATTGTTCCGGAACTTTGGTGAATAATACAGCTCAAAATGGACAGCCTTATTTCTTGACAGCTAACCATTGTGGAGCTACTGCTTCAGTTGCCGATCATAATGTATGGCAGTTTTATTTTAATTATGAAAGAGCAACCTGTGTAAATACAGGAACCCCTGTAAATAATATGATTACGGGTTGTTCTATGAAGAGTACCGGAGGTATTGCTGGCGGAACCGATTTTCAACTTGTTCTATTAAACTCAAATGTTAGCTTAGCATGGAACCCATATTTTAATGGCTGGGATAGAACAACAACAGCTAGTACTGCCGGAGTTAGTATTCATCACCCCACTGGAGATGCAAAAAAGATTTCAACTTATTCAACGGCATTAACTACAACTACATGGTCTGGTGGTATGACTAATGGTCACTGGAGAGTTGTATGGGCTTCAAATGCAAACGGTTTTGGTTGTACAGAAGGTGGGTCATCAGGATCTCCAATATTTAATGGTACAACAAAAAGAGTAGTGGGTACACTTACAGGAGGTAGTTCAACATGTGCTTCTCCTGCTACTGGTGATATGTATGGAAAATTTAATTTGCATTGGGAAGCTAATGGTGGCACAGCTGCACTTCAATTAAAACCATGGCTTGATCCTATGGGTACCAATCCAACTTTTCTTGATGGTTACGATCCCAATTTAGTTACTTCTCCTCCTGTTGCTAATTTTTCTGCTACTCCAACTACGGTTGTTGCTGGTCAAACTGTGCAGTTTACAGATTTATCTTCAAATGCTCCAACAAGCTGGGCATGGACTTTCCCTAGTGGATATCCTGCTACTTCAACAGATAGAAATCCTAGTGTTACTTGGATTACTCCTGGTACTTATACAATATCTTTAACAGCCACAAATGCATATGGCTCTGATGGTGAGACCAAAACTGCTTATATTACTGTTACTGCTTATACCGCACCTACTAGCCCCGTGACAATCGGAACAGGAACTGGTACTGCAAATTTCCCCTATGGAATTACAAATACTGCGAATTTTGTTAGAAGTGCATCCATTTATTTGAATACAGAAGTTGGCACTAATGCTGGTAGAATAACTTCACTTGCTTATTGGGTAAACACAGCTAGAACAAATTCCAGAAATATTAAGATTTACATGAAGCATACAACCGAAACTGCATTCACAACTGCCGTTACGGATGATGATATTATATCTAATGCAACCCTTGTTTATGACGGTACATTTATTCCAACTCCTACAGGTTGGTTTAATCATACACTGCAAACTTCATTTAACTATAATGGAACCAATAATTTAATGGTCATTGTTTTTGTTGATGCGACAGCTGCAAATACAGGTAGCGCAAATAGATATACTACTTCAACAAATAGGCATCAACAATGGACAGGAACTGCTGATCCTACTGCTGTAGGTACAATTAATAGTAACAGGCCTAATATTCAGTTAACTATTGCTGGTTATTCTGCTCCTGTCGCTAATTTTGCGGGTTTTAATCCAATAATCAGCGAGGACTTTGAAGGAACTACTTTTCCTCCTACTGGCTGGCTGGTGACAGATGTAGATGGTGCAAACTCAACATGGGCAAGTTCAACTGCATATAATCATTCATTTAATGGAAGTAAATCTGCAGCTCACGTGTATACTACTACTCCGTTGCAGAATGGTTACTTAATTACTTCTCAGATAACGGCAGTTCCAGCAGGAGCATCTTTAAGTTTTTGGTCATATAACGAATATCCAGCCTATTATGGTGCAACTTATCAAGGAGTAAATGCCGTGCTTATATCAACCACAGGTACTGCCCCTGCAAATTTCACCCAAATATGGAGTCCAGCTACAGTCACTGCATCATGGGTTCAAACTGTGTTAAGTTTGTCTGCCTATGCGGGTCAGAATATTTATATAGCTTTCAGATATGGGGGTATAGATGCTCATAATTGGTACTTGGATGATGTAAGTGTTTCAACTGAGAATTATACTCAGATTACAACTTACGAAGGTGATCCGATTATGATTTATGATAAATCAACTAATAGTCCTACTTTGTGGGAATGGACTAATACGGGTGGCACGCCAGTTTCTCAGTATAATCAAAATGCCAGTCTTACATATAATGTAGCAGGGTTATATCCAGTTACTCTTAAAGCAGCAAATCCTGCCGGACAGAACACTAAAACTGTAGCCAACTTTGTAAATGTTATCGGTCGTGCTCCAGTTTCAAATTTTAGGGGTTCGGGTAATCTTAAGAATCAGTATTTAAGACCCTTTATCCCTGTGGGTGGAACCGTCGACTATACCGACTTGTCGACTAGAGTTCCAACCAGCTGGAGTTGGACATTAACTGGAGGATCTCCTTCTACATCTACAACGCAAAATCCTTCAGGAGTTACTTATACTTCTCCCGGAAAGTATACTACTGCATTATACACTCAAAATGCACATGGCAATAATACAGGAACTGCTACTGACTATGTTATAGTTGGGGGTCTGGATACAATTACAAACTTTTTATCAACAGATGATGTGACCATTTATGGTTACACAAATGGACTTATTCCTGGTCATTCTTCGGATGCCAGTGGTAAATTTTACCGTTGGGCTGAATATTATAATAATGCCTATGAAGGTATAGTTACCAAAGTTGGATTTTACGCCTATAGAGCTCAGGGCACAGGTAAAAATGTTACTTTCTATGTATGGGATGGATCCACAGGGGCTCCTGGAACTGTTTTAGCCTCTAAAACTGTTCCCATTACATCTTTTACCCAAGGGCAGTATCAATTTTTAACTTTTGATGCTCCTGTAACTGTTACAGGAAGTTTCTTCGTAGGATATTTATTAACTTATGATGCCACTCATGATTATACTACTCATCAGTTTTGTACTGCAATAACAAGTTTCAGAACAAATGGTGAAAACGCAACTGCATGGACCAGTTATGGTGCTACTACACCAGGAACTTGGGCTAATGTGTATGATCTTTTTGGTGAATCAGCTTCCATGTGGTTAGATGTTGAATTTGAATATGCACAAACTGGAGCTGTAGTAACTGCAACAGCTACTCCTGGTTGTGGAACAGGTTCAGTGACTATTACTTCAGACGAAACAGCAAATCAAACATTCTATCTAACGGATGATGCTGGTGCTACTTTGCAGACATGGACTGGTAATACAAATACTCATATATTTACTGGCCTTGCTGATGGAATTTACAGAGGTAAAACAATTAATGGCGGCGTTGAATCTTCATCGTCGGCATCTGTTACCTTAACGAATAATTTAGCTACTGCCATTACAACACAACCATTATCTCAGACTGTATGTCCCGGAGCTAATGTTTCTTTCACTGTAGCAGCCACCGGAACCTCGTTGACATACCAGTGGAGAAAAGGAGGAACAAATGTTACTGGAGCTACTTCAGCTACATATACAATCACTGGTGTAGTTGCTGGTAATGCTGGCAACTATGATTGTATTGTAACGGGTACTTGTGGAGCCGTAACTTCAAATGTTGCAGTTCTTACCGTGAATACTACAACGGCAATTACCACTCAACCTTTAGCTCAGACTGTTTGTGCCGGTGCAAATGCGACATTTACAGTTGTTGCTAATGGAACTACACTTTCTTATCAGTGGAGAAAAGGTGGAACCAATATAACGGGAGCCACTTCTGCTTCATATACAATTACTGGTGTTGCTGCAGGTGATGCCGGAAGTTATGATGTAATTGTTACAGGAGCTTGCGGAAACGTAACTTCAACAGCTGTTACATTAACCGTGAGTGCAGTAACTGCAATTACTACTCAACCTATATCACAAACAGTTTGCGCCGGATCCAATGTGTCATTTACCGTTGTGGCAACCGGAACAAGTATAGCATATCAGTGGAGAAAAGGTGGAACGAATATTACCGGAGCTACAGCAGCTACCTATTCAATAGCAGGTGTTGCTGCTGGTGATGCTGGAAGTTATGATTGTATTGTTACCGGAACTTGTGGTAATGTTACATCATCAGCTGCTGTTCTTACAGTGAATGCTGCTACTGTTATTACTACTCAACCATTATCTCAAGCTATTTGTGCAGGATCAAGTGTGACATTTACTGTTGCTGCCACCGGAACAGGTCTTTCCTACCAGTGGAGAAAAGGTGCTACAAATATCACAGGAGCCACTTCAACTTCTTATACTATTGCTAGTGTTGTTGCAGGTGATGCCGCGAATTATACTTGCGTTGTTACTGGTACTTGCGGAAATGTCACTTCCAATGCTGCAGTCTTAACCGTAAATGCGGTTACAGCTATAACGACTCAACCATTGACACAAACAGTGTGTGCTGGTTCTAATGTTACATTTACTGTTGTTGCAACCGGATCAGGTCTTACCTATCAGTGGAGAAAAGGTGCATCCAACATAACCGGAGCCACTTCTGCTTCATATACAATTACTGGTGTTGCTGCAGGTGATGCCGGAAGTTATACTTGTGTTGTTAATGGCACTTGTGGAAATGCTACTTCAAATGCTGCAGTGCTTACCGTAGATGCAGCAGCAGCAATCACAACTCAACCATTGACACAGACGGTTTGTGCTGGCACCAATGTTACATTTACTGTAGCAGCTACCGGAACAAGTCTTACCTATCAGTGGAGAAAAGGTGGAACCAATATTACCGGAGCTACATCTGCTTCCTATACCATTACTGGTGTATCTGCAGGTGATGCCGGTAACTACGATGTGCTTGTAAATAGTACATGTGGAAGTCTTACTTCTTCTATTGCTGTTTTAACCGTAAATGCTACAACTGTTATCACTACGCAGCCTTTAACACAAACAGTATGTGCCGGAACCAATGTTACATTTACCGTAGCAGCTACCGGAACAAGTCTTACTTATCAGTGGAGAAAAGGTGCAACGAATATTACCGGAGCTACATCTGCTT
>PHDH01000112.1 GCA_002840935.1 Bacteroidetes bacterium HGW-Bacteroidetes-21
GAAAAAGATAGTAGAAATATGTTTTATGGTGCAACTGCTGAAACATTCAAAAGGGCAGAGGAGTTAAGAAAAAAAATGAAATTACATTTGTAAAAAAAAGTGGAGATGAGAAAGAGAAATGTTTTACTTGTCGTTTTATTTATTGTTTCAAGTATGAGTTATGGACAAGAAATGGCTCCCGGAACAGGTTTTTTTACGATAGGAATAGGACCCAGTAATAATTATACTTCTTATCGCACAAATACAAGTCCGGCCATTAGACTGACTTATGATAAAGGTTTTAAAGAAATTGGTCCGGGTACACTTACATTAGGTGGTGTTCTTGGTGGGTTTACAAGAAAATTAGATGGAAAGTATTTTAGTACTTCCGATTTAACTTGGTATAGTTATAAATGGAGATTTTCCGAAATGATAGCAGCCTTCCGTGTGGGGTATTATTATAATTTTGGTGATTTGGATATAAAAGAACTGAATGCATATGCAGGTATAGCCGTAGGCGCCCGCTTCGAATTTTTAAGTGAAAGTCATGATGGCCCCGCCTTGCCAAGAGATTATTTTGTTCCTGCCAATAATTATGTCAATTTTCATATGGCTGGTTTTCTAGGAGTAAATTATTTTATTACGCCCAATATGGCCATATTTACCGAATTTGGTTATGATATTAGCTATTTCACACTGGGTTTGACATTTAAAATGTAAACAAGTTGATAAAGCTTTCGGTTGTCATAGTCAGTTATAATGTCAGACACTTTTTAGACCAGTGTCTTTCTTCTGTTATTAAGGCGTCCGAGAAAGTCACTACCGAAATATTTGTTGTTGATAATCATTCATTTGATGGTTCTTGTGCTATGGTGCAGGAAAAATATCCTGCTGTTACATTAATTGCAAATACCGATAATGTTGGTTTCGCAAAAGCTAACAATCAGGCTATCAGACTTTCATCAGGAGAATATGTCCTCTTGCTGAATCCCGACACTTTGGTTCAGGAAGATACTTTCGAGAAAGTAGTATCATTCATGGATGAGCATGAAGATGCCGGGGGATTGGGTGTTAAAATGATAGATGGCAAAGGGAATTTTCTACCAGAGTCGAAACGGGGATTACCCACGCCCTCGGTTGCTTTTTATAAGATTTTTGGTTTTTCTAAGCTTTTTCCCCGTTCAAAAACCTTTGGCAGATATCATTTGTCTTTTCTGGATAAAGATAAAGTGCATGAAGTAGATGTCCTATCTGGCGCATTTATGTTGTTGAGAAAAGAAACCCTCGACAAGACTGGTTTGCTGGACGAAACCTATTTCATGTATGGTGAAGATATTGACCTTTCCTATTGTATCACCAAGGCGGGTTACAAAAATTACTATTTCCCCGAAACAACCATCATTCATTATAAAGGAGAGAGTACAAAGAAAAGCAGTGTTAATTATGTCTTTGTTTTTTATCGGGCTATGTTGATTTTTGCCCGCAAACATTTTTCTTCGAGATATGCTTCTTTACTAAGTTTATTGATTAATACGGCGATTTATTTCAGAGCCGGAGTAGCAATTATATACAGAATGCTTAAGGCAGTTCTTTATCCGATGCACGATTTTATCTTTATTTATGCGGGAATCAGGCTGATAAAGGATTACTGGGAAAAGCATATCATTGGTGTCGAAAACTATTATCCTTTCGAATATGTTAATTATATTCTTCCTGCATATGTAATATTCTGGTTATTTACGATTTATTATTTGGGGGGATATGAAAAACCCGTACGAATAATCAATATTATTAAAGGCTTATTGTGGGGATTAATTCCTGTTTTGGTGTTTTATGCGCTTTTACCCGAGGATTTAAGGTATTCCAGAGCTATTCTATTGTTGGGTTTCGCATGGGCTATGATTATACTCCCATCTTATCGTTTTTTGTTTTCTCTGACTCAAGTTCCAAGTTTTGCACTTCATAAACGTGGGGGAAAAAGAATCATTATTATTTCTGATAAACAAGAGTTCTATAGAGTTTCGGGTATAATTAAAGAAGTATTGCCTGATCCAGTCATTTTAGGCTATGTTACCACTCAATCAGATGATACCGATACTCAAATGTTAGGAACTATTGACGATCTGAATCAGATTATACTTCCTTACAAACCCGATGAAGTGATTTTTTGTTCTGCGAATATGCCAACTCAGTCGGTCATTGAAAAAATGCTTATACTTTCTGCTTATAGTATCGATTTTAAGATTGCTAATCCCGATAGCATCGCCATTGTTGGAAGTAATTCTATTGATTCGGCTGGCGATTTGTATCGTATTGATAATAATGCGATTAATAAGCCTACTAATAAACGTTTTAAACGAACAGTCGACATATTGCTTGCGGTTTTCTCTTTTTTGTTTTGGTGGATACTGATTTTTATTGTTAAAAATAAAGTTGGTTTTTTCAGGAATATGTTTCAGGTCCTTTTAGGGATAAAAACATGGGTGGGATATCAAAATGCTAGGCAAGACGGAATTCCTATTATTAAAAAGTCTGTTTTGCCTCCCTGTCAGAAATCCCGAATCGGTCAAGCAGATGAACTGAGTATTCGAAAGATGAATATGGCTTATGCCAAGGATTATCGAGTGTTTAACGACATCTATTTATATTTTAATAATTTAAGTTATCTGGGGGACTGATTTTAAGTATTTTTAAATCAAAAATTTAGTTCGTTCGGACATTATTTCTTTACTTAGCTTATTATTTAGACTAAATAAAACATTATGTCTCAGATTGAAATACAAATCCCCAGTATGGGCGAAGGAATCACCGAAGCTACAATTACTAAATGGCATGTGAAGGAAGGCGATACGGTAACTGAAGACCAGATCATTGTAGATCTGGCCACAGATAAAGTCGATAATGAATTACCCTCCATTTCAAGTGGTATTATCGCGAAAATTCTATATTCAGAAGGTCAGACTATTCAGGTTGGAAAAACTATAGCTATTATATCTTCCGATGGAAAACTCTCTGGAACTGTTGAAAAGAGTAACACTCCTGTTGAGATTAAAACGGTTGCTGCAAAATCGCCTGAAAAACTGGCTGAAGAAGCCATTGATAAAAACGAAGATTTTGATGTTAAAATGGCGTTGAGTCCTTTGGTTCGTAATATGGTCCGCGAAAACCATATAGGGGTCTCTGATCTGGCGCAGATTTCAGGTTCGGGTTACGAGGGAAGAATCACTAAAGAAGATATTACTAGATTTCTGGAGAGAAGTAAAACTCCTGTTCAGACTATTGTCCCGGAAGAAATACGTGAGTCTGTTCGAACAGTGCCTAAACCTTCGACTTCTTCTTCGGTGGATTATTCCGTTTTTGGCCAGGTCGAAATTGTGGAAATGGACAGGATGAGAAAGCTAATTGCAGGACACATGAAAAACTCTATGGCGACTTCTCCGCATGTGACCTCTTTCGCCAAAGCAGATGTGACCAATCTTTTCAACTGGCGTAACAGTTATAAAACTGAATTCGAAAGAAAAGAGGGGGAGAAACTCACGCTCATGCCCTTATTTATTAAAGAAATTGCCAGGGTTTTAAAGGAATTTCCTGCGGTGAATGTTTCCGTGGATGGTGATAATATTGTCTATAAAAAATACTTCAATATTGGCATGGCTACAGCATTGCCGGATAATAACCTGATTGTTCCGGTGATTCGGAATGCTGATCAGAAAAATCTCTATGGCTTGGCAAAAGCAGTGAACGATTTGGCTGAACGTGCAAGGACTAACCGCCTTAACCCTGAAGAAATCAAAGGGGGAACATTCACCATAACCAATCTGGGTTCGTTTGGAACGCTAACAGGAACGCCTATAATCAATCAACCAGAAGCTGCCATACTGGCTCTGGGAGCAGTTCGTAAAGAACCGGCAGTCATCGAAACCGAACAAGGAGATGCCATTGCGATCCGACAAATTATGATGCTGGCACTCACATACGATCACCGTGTTATAGATGGAGCACTGGCTGGAAAATTTCTGCAGAGACTGGTTTATAACATTGAAAATTTTGATATTAACTCCCTAGTTTGAAAATTTTATTATAAATTGCAATGGATAATTTTTAAGATCTTGTATGCAATTTATTCGTATTCAAATAATTGTGGTTGTTTTGGCGGGAATTTCTCTTTCGCTTTCGTCGCAACCCATGACCAGAGAACAATTTAGAAAGGATTTTCTGAACGCAGAAAACCTAATTGAGGATGGAAATTTTCAGGAAGCTTTATTGATTTACCGAAGTCTTTTAAAAGAAGAGCCGGATAATGCAAATCTGAATTTTAAAATAGGTTATTGTTACTTAAACACTGTCCTTGAAAAGGAAAGTGCTGTAACTTATCTCGAAAAAGCTATTTTGAATATTGATCCCGATGCCATGCCGGAAGAACCTGATGAATTGAGTGCTCCCGAAGAAGCCTTATTGTTTCTGGCGCAGGCTTACCACCAAAGTTACAAGTTTTCTAAGGCGATAGAAATGATAGAGCGTCTTAAAAATCAGGTGCCTGATTATAAAATGGAATTTACCGAGAATATAGACCAACTTGAGAAATATTGTAAGAACGGTGAAAAACTGATTAATTATCCTGTCAAGATGCATGTTACGAACTTAGGAGGAACCATTAATACCGAGTTCGACGAACATAGCCCTGTTTTTTCTGCGGACGAATCTGTCTTGATTTTTACATCCAAACGATTTAATGGAGTGGACAAGAAAATGACTCCTGATGGTCAGTTTCACGAAGATATTTATATCTCAAATCGTCTGCCCGATGGACAATGGTCAGATCCTAAGGGTATAAGCCCTAGTATTAATACTCTGGGTCATGAGGCATCTATTGGATTGTCGGTGGACGGATCACAACTGTTTATATACAAGGATGATGGTGGTAGTGATGGGAATATTTATTATTCTAAACTGAATGGGGAACAATGGACTGTTCCGGTGAAAATGGGGGGAGAAATTAATACCAAGTACATCGAAACACATGCCTCTCTTTCAGCCGATGGAAATGAACTTTATTTCACCAGCAATCGCCCGGGGGGAATGGGTGGTCTGGATGTATATGTAGTCAAAAGACTACCCAACGGAGAATGGAGTAGTGCACAGAACCTTGGTCCTAATATTAATACAGAATTTGATGAAGAAGGTCCTTTTATTCATCCTGATGGCGTTACCTTGTTTTTTAGCAGTAAAGGGCACATGAGCATGGGCGATTTTGATATCTTTTTCAGTATCAAAGATGAGGATAGAAACTGGGGTGAAGCAACAAATATCGGTTACCCCATTAATACTCCCAACGATGATGTTTTTTATATGCCCACACCGGATGGCCGAAGAGCATATTATGCTTCTCATCAGACAGGTGGAATTGGTCGCAACGACATTTACCTGATATCATTGCCGGGGAGCGAAGAAAAAGCGCTTACTGTTATGTCCGGAGTTATCACATTGGCGGATGGTAATCCACCTCAGAATGTTACCATTACAGTGACAGATATTGATACCAAAGATTTGGTCGGGGTCTATACGCCCAACAGCAAGACAGGAAAATATCTTTTTATTCTGAAATCAGGTAAAAACTATAATGTGACCATTGAAGCTGATGATTTTATGCCTTTTTCAGAAAACCTGATGGTAAAAGATGGAACCAGTTATCAGGAAATTCAACGTCCGATATTTCTTGATCCGATTATTCTCGGATCACTCAAGAAAGAATATACTTTCAGATTTGTTCCTAATAGTTCTGAAATGGATCCCCAGCATTTGACAGAGATACCGTTGATTGCCAAATTGATGAAAATATTACCCGATCATAATGTGCAAATCATACTTCCTGAAAAATCTGTTAGCGAAAACATTAATTCTATTCGTGCGGATATTATTTCTGAAAATCTTCAGGATCGTGGGGTGAGTCAGTCGCGTATTAAAGTTCTGAAACAGCCTGTGGATAAAGAAAAGAACATCATCATTTATATCTCAGGTGACGAGTTGATTTTTGCTGATCAACAAGTCAAAAAAGACACTGTCAATACGCAGTCAACTGACAATTCGACTAAGAAAGATAATCCAGCAGAAAACACAGTGAAAATTGGGGACGAAACTATTGAAGGCTATGTCCTTTTTGGTTTTGATAAATTCACTACCAACGAGTATAATGAGAACCTCAACAAAGTCTCTTCTTTTTTGGCAGGCAATCCAACCGTATCTGTTGTACTTACCGGGCATACTGATTTGCAGGGAAAATTTAAATACAATATGAAACTTTCCAAAAAGAGAGCAGATTTTGTGAAACAATATCTCATGAGTAAAGGGGTAAGGAAAGAGCAGATTTTTGTGCAGTATAAGGGTGAGTCTATGCCCATTGCCAAAGAAGATACGCCTCAATCACGAAAGTATAATCGAAGGGTCGAAATACTTTTTAATACAACAGCAGTTAAACAAATGAAAGTGGAACAGCTGGAAATCCCTTCTGAGTTTAAGTTATAGTTTTTTATTCTTAGTAAGATATGAAAAAAATTACTTTTTTTCTGCTGACGTATTTTTTCTCAGCAGCATTTGTATTTGCAGGTAAGGGTGTTATAGAGTTTGTCGAATGTCAGATTGACCTTCAAAATAGCGGTAAAGCTGTTATTGGTTATACTGTTCGGTATAAAGTTGAGTCGGGCGAACTTCATGGCTTTTACTTTAGCGGGAATGACAGGTTAAACATTACCTCTTTTTCGGATAAAAGCTATGCTGTGGATGATGCCGGAAAGGATTACAAACTTTCCATTACTTCCGTAACTGCCGAAAAATACGATATCGTTCTGGCAAACGGAGTGGGTGTTGGAAGTGGAACGGTGACTTACTTTTTTTGGTTCGAAACCGATATGGCTGCTGCGGGTTATGTGGGGTCTACTTTAAGTCCCGATTCCTTACCTCTCGTCTTTTTCAACTGGTCGCCTGTCGAGTGGGACGAAGATGCTTATTTAATGGATCATTACACACTGAAAGTCCTTTTCCCTTTTAAAGCGCCCAATAAACCCAATTTACGCGAATGGGTCTACAACGACAGCATTATCCTGACTGAAAAATATGTGAACGAAAAATTTCTCATCGATTACGAAAAAGGTCCTGCCGATCGTATGCAGATGATCATGCACAAAAAGAATCCGCCTTCCGGCTATTCCATGTTGACACAGTTCTACATGCCTGCAGCATGGTTTGATACCACGTTGTTTGCCCAATATACGCCGCTGGTAACCAGTGGTAACGAACCTGTTAGTTATAGTTCCGAAGATAATGTTGATTATTATTCATCAGATTATTATGGCGAAATCTTTGACGAAAATAAAGATATAGTATTTGGCGTATTAATTGTTATAGTTTTTGTCTTTATTCTTTTTGTTTATCTGAAACGAAGAAGTTTGTTCCGGAAGACTATGAAAAGTGATAGCATTGGTTGGGATCGCCTGACATGGACGACACCCAAAATTGAAATGTCACATTATCAGGTCAAAGGTAAAGTCTGTATGGATTTAACTCCCCTCGAAGCGGCCTTCTATATAGAAATTCCTCTTAAAAGAATCTTTTGTGCCATGCTGAATTCCTTTATCGAGGCTGGCTATCTGCGAATTGTAAGGGAAGATCCAATGACAGCCGAGATACTTAAAGAACCTCCTTTACATCAGATGGACGAATACGAGCAAATGTTTTTCGAAGCCTGGGCGAACGATGGCGATTTCTCACAGTCTGAACTGAATCAGCTCATGAATAAAATCGTCGAAAATATTCAAAAAAAAGCATGGGACGCCGATGTGGAGGCGACAAAAGAATATTATACCCAGCATATTAACGAAGTCGTGGCTAATAAGCGTATTGAGGACAATGAGTTTGATCAGGCTATGGGAAATAAGCAAAATACCATGGATGATTACTGGTATTATTATTATCGTTTTAACAGAATAGGAATGTTTAGCAGACCGTATTATTATGGTAATCATTATAATTACGAGAATAATATTCCAGTGAATGTTGGAAATATTGTGTATACAGATATAAAGTCTGACATCATTCCCGATCTCAATGTTTGTCATTCGGCCTGCCATTCGGCTTGCCATGATGCCTGCCATTCGGCATGTCATTCGGCCTGTCATTCAGCTTGTCACTCGGCTTGCCATTCGGCATGCGTCAGTGGAGGTAGCCATTAATCTCCGGTCATGAAAAGAGACGATTATCTTTGGGTTGATACTTTTATTAAGAACATCCGGCCTTACGTTTTTGTGAGACCCGAAGATGGCGTACTCATTAAAAAGCCCAACGAAGCCCAGAAACTCAACGAAACAGGCGTGGCTATTTTGCAGTTTCTTCTAGAAGGGAATTCCATCGAAAAATTGTTTTCAAATAAGGTTTTTGACGATAATAAAAAGCGCGAAACCATAGATTTTATCATCGCTGTAAAGGACAGTCTGGAAGGTAAACTGGAATTTGGCACCTGCAACCCTTCGGTAGAGAAAAGAGCTTTTGAAGCTCCCTTTTCTTTTTTACCGGTACTTTCCGAATTGGCGCTGACTTCCCGGTGTAATCTCAAATGTTCTTTCTGCTACGCAGGAATTAATTGTACCGTAAAAGAAACGACCAAGGATCTCTCGGTTAAAGAGCTCAAAACACTTATATTTAAGATACGTCACGAAGCAAAAGTGCCTTCGGTGAGCTTTACCGGGGGAGAACCCACGCTGAGAAAAGAAATCTTTGAATTGATTTCCTACGCCAAAAAGCAGGACATGAGAGTCAATCTTATTTCCAATGGTACGCAAATCAATGCAGATTTTGCACAAAAACTCAGGAGAGTGGGTTTAGACACGGCGCAGGTAAGTATCGAGGCTCCCACAGCCGCTTTGCACGATGAGATTTGTGGCGTGAAAGGTAGTTTCGACAAGGCCTGTGCCGCCATCAAGGCGCTTCAGAATGAGGGCATTCGTGTTCATGGTAACACCACTTTGTCGGCACAAAACAGAACTGTAGCGAAAGATTTACCGTCTTTTTATAAGCAAATGGGCATGGAAAGGTTTAGTATGAATCTGGTAATTCCCGTTGGTTCGGTCATGGAGCATCTCCAGATTAAACTCACATACAAAGAAGTATCAGCTGTGATACAAGAAGTTATAGATGAGTCGAAGAAAATAAACATTCAGTTTATGTGGTACTCTCCTGTGCCTTTGCGTTTGTTTAACCCTATCACAGCGGGTCTCGGCAATAAAGGCTGTGCTGCCTGCGACGGATTACTCTCGGTCGATTCACAAGGAAACATTTTACCTTGTTCTTCGTGGAATGAGCCGGTAGGAAATTTGCTCAAAAACTCTTTCTCCGAAATCTGGACCAATGCCAGGTCGATGCATATCAGGAATAAGAAAGAAGCTCCTGCCGAATGTGCCGGGTGCGATAGTTTTCAGGTTTGCCAGGGAGCCTGCCCACTGTATTGGAATGTTTTCGGAACCAAAGACCTTAATGAATATTGTAAAATAATGAATCAATAATATGGACAATTCATTTAAAGAAAAAGGAAATGCCATTGCCTTCAGGATATTTCCATCCTTACCCGATAAAATCAGGTACTCCATAGTTGTCATTTTAATGTTGGCCGGCTTTTATATCCAGTTTTATGCGTATGAGATTCTGGTGGGCGGTGTGCTTATATTTCTGGCTTCGCTACTCGTCATGTTTAAAGGCATAGACAAAAGGGTATATAATAAGGGCTACACACGTTTGGAGGAATGGACAAAAGCCGATAAAAGCAATATTTTAGACATACTCAATCTGTATAAAAACCTGAAAAGATGGGATGTTAGTTCTTTCGAAGTGACGAGCCTTTCAGGCTGTTTTATTTTCGGATTGATATTGGTGGTTGCTTTTATTTTTATTGCCATGCAATATTCCTATACAATTATTGGTGTCGACATTCTTATGATGTTTTTTCCATTGTATCTAAGCGGAATGGCAAAGATCGACACCAAACCCCAGATCGTATTGAAAATTGAAAATACCCGGATTATTGAAGAGAAATTGCTAAGCCAGTACAAAGAACACAGCTACGATTATTACATTCAAATGGCAAAAGTGGCCAAGGTCGAAAAACCTGTTCCGAGAGATATTAAAATTAAAATTTCACCTCCTTCTGCCAACGAAGATTTTCTGGGTATATATGGCCAGTGCTCAATTAATGTCGTGAGTGGAAAATTTTATCCTTATTTGTATTATGTCATTGTTTTTCGTTCGGGTTTCAAACTCCGCCCCAGAGTGGCTAAGGACCTGGGAATAAAAGGTAATATTTGTGTCGAAATAACCGAAACCAAAGAAGCCGAAGTATTGATCATTCGCCAAAAAACAACAAAAACCAGTGGCTATCATACCAATGCCAAAGCAATTGCGGCACTGCTCGATTATACGCTGGAATTGTATAAGTTGAGGTTTGGGTAGGGGTTCATACTTTTCAATACAAAACTTTAAATATAAATAATATCACATGGATCGAAAAATTCTTCTTGGTTTTCTGATGATTTTAATTATTTTTGGTGTTTCGTTTGTCTATACTACTATAGATAGAAATGATCAAGAAAAAGTTTTAAAAAGTTTTTCTCGATTGTATAACGAACAGGAGTTGAATAGTTATATTATTTCAATAAATTTACATAATTCTTATGCCAGAGATTTATATGAAGTAAAAATGTCGAATGGAAAAATCTATTTAGTCGAAGGTGGTCTGGCTAGAAAGTTTACATTGAAGACTCAAATTATTAAATACCAAAACGAAAATAGCTTGAAAATATTAAATGATGGCAATATAGAGTACTACGATTTAAAATACAGGTTCTAATTTTTGATACAATCTTGGATTTTATGCTCCGTAGTTAAGATCCTCGTATAGGAAGATTTACTACTCCCGACCCAACTAAAACAAGAAGTTTGAAAAAAACATATGAATTTCTTAAACAAATAGAAAAGCCAGCTTGTTATAAAACTAATGAACATGCAATGGTAATAAATACAATGGAAAAATGGAGAAGTGGATTCTTTAATATTCCTTTTTACAAAGTGTATGCCTCATCTTCAGGACCAATTGGCGCTGGGGCATATATGCGTCAAATTAATGAGCCATGGCAACGTGAAATACTACTAATTAATTCCATTATCATTCCATAATGAAAATTTATTTAAAAATACTTATTCTTTTGCTACTTGGAAATAGCCCCATTTGTGCTCAAGATTTGCAATTTGGAATTGATAGTAAATACTATTTATTAGGAACGCTAAGTGATAATATGGGATATTCTTATATTAAAGAAATAGCTGACAGTACTCCTGTAACTTGGAAATATGAAGATAAGTATTATATAATTAATCATTTAGATTCATTATTTAAGAGTTCAAATATAAGTAATATTGATAAGATTAATTATCATATAGTAAATCGCGGAAAAAGGGAACACTATGATCAAATTTCATATGACTTAATGTCAATTGAATTAAGTCAGTTTATCAGGTCATTTTATCGTTTCAATAAATCAAAATCAATATCACAAGATGGATATCGAATCTATGTCGGAAGGTTGAAGTATAATTTGTTAAATAGAAGTACTGAAAATCAAATATTATCTTTCATTGCAGGTTCTTTTTTTATTTATGGTGGAATTGATAATACTGAATATTCTATAAGTATACCTAATTCATTATCAAAAGCTTATGCTCTAAAAAGATTATTAGTAAAAATTGGGTGTAAAAGCGTTAAATACACAATTAATAGAGAAATTAAGCCTAATAGTCATAAACTGAATTTCATACCTTCAGATAAATTAAAGTTAATTTTAGATCATGAATTGGAAATAAAAAAAGAATTAATAAGAAAAAGAAAAGGATAATACATAGTCGAGTCTTAAAAAGCCTGTTTTTCATTCAGAGGACATATTTTAGTTGCAAATAATATTTCAATGGCAAAA
>PHDH01000113.1 GCA_002840935.1 Bacteroidetes bacterium HGW-Bacteroidetes-21
AGAAACTTCTCCACGGCGATTTATAGAACCACCTTCGAAAAGCATGCATTCCGCAAGCGTGGTCTTTCCTGAACCGGAATTTCCCATGAGGGCAATATTCCTGATCTGTTCGGTTGAATAAACTTTCATTTTATGATTTACTGTTAAGGGTTATACAAAACTAAAATGCCCACAAAGATATTAAAAAAAGTATTCAAAAAAATACCTTTGAAAGAGTTTTAATATAAATAGGATAAATTGCTGATCAGTTAATGATCATGCGGGTTGTAGTAACCTCAGTCCCACCGTTTATTCGTATAAAATAAACGCCGGGTTGAATGTCAACCGTGTTTTTCAATGAAATAATGCCGGTAGTATATGTTTGATGAATTAACCGTGAGTTTATATCATAAACTTCAACCAGAACGGCGTTTTCGGGGAGACCGTCAATGAAAATATTATCGTTGATATTAGCCGGATTTGGGTATACGCTAATTTCCTTTTTGATGGAGAAATTTACAGCTATTATCTCAGTGTAGGCAGATTGACCATCAAAATCAACTTGTTTTAATCTGTAATAAATTATTCCTGAAGTTTCCGGGATATCAGTGAAAGAATAATTACTTGGGCTATTGGTAGTGCCAGATCCATTAACAGTTCCAACAGTAGTAAAATGTAACCCATTGTCAGATCTTTCTACTTCAAACCACTTGTTATTTATTTCTGTTAAAGTTTGCCAGTGTAATGTGACTTTATTTCCGTTTGATTTAGCGTTAAATGAAATAAACTCTACAGGTAATGGGTTGGTAGTGACAGTAATACCATCAGGGATTGTGCTGGTTGGCGTATGGCCAAAAGTAGTGCCTGCACCGCTGTAATCATTAGCAGTGATGGATCCAGTACCAGAAACTATGCCTCCATTACCATTGTCAAAAGTGCCTGCAACAGAAACATCTCCATTTATAGTTACCTGATCGCTATTGTTCCTGTTAGTGAAATTATTATGAACAATTATGGCGCCACCTGGAGCAACGTATACCGTGGAACCATTGTCAAATGTCAGATTGTAAACTTCGAGCGTACCATAAACCACCAAGGAAGTATTTGAATTAACACTCAAAGAATTTACTAAAGTATATAATGATTTCCCTGCAGCAATTTCAAGCCTTCCAGTAGTAGCTTGCATACTAAAAGTCTGACTTAATTCTATTGTTTGATAAATGAAAATTCTATCTCTGGTAGCTGGCGTACAACCGCACGAAGAACCTCCAGAAGTAGCCGACCAATATGTGCCACTTGTCCACGAACCGGTCATTCCCATTCCATCAAGTATGCTGTATCTGTCGGCTGAAAAAAGATTCAGAGAAGAAAGGGTGAGTATTATGAGTATATATTTTTTCATAGAGTAATTTTCCAACCTTTAATACGTATTTTTACTTACTTAAGTTTGACCCTTTTGTGATAAAATACACTAACAAAAAGTAATTAAGTGTCAAGTGTTCTACTTTTTTTACCAAAAAAATCGAAACAAAATTTTTCATTTTAATTGAACATTATTCTTTTTTCTCTAAATGCATTTGTCAATAATTCAAATAAATACCGTTGTGCCAAAAGTCAATAATTAAGTATAAAGGTAATTCGATGCTTAATAAAATCAATGCTTTTAACTGTTAATAATCCTAAATAATAGGAGCTTAGGTATTTTTACTTGATGGATGTAAAATTGAAGTGGAAATAAATAATTCTATAAGTCTGAATAGTTCTTATAAATCCCGAATAAACTTTAAATTGGGGTGTGTGGGGGAATGAAGACTTAATTTTTTTTCAGGGCATTCCACATAACTTCCACGGGGTGCAATGCTTTTTTGCCTGTGCCATCTTCAATTTGACATCGACAACTGGTGCCGGAAGCTACTACTGTAATATTGTTTTCGAGTTTTCTTACAGCAGGAAAAAGAATCAGTTCTCCAATTTTCATTGAGAGATCATAATGTTCTTTTTCATAACCAAAGGACCCTGCCATACCGCAACAGCCGGAGGGTATTTCACTGATTTGATAGTTGACAGGTAGTGTAAGCATTTTTTTTGTTGTTGCCGTTGATGCTATCGCTTTTTGTTGGCAATGTCCGTGTAATTTCATTTCCAACGGGGCATCTGTAAACATGGCGGGGTTTATTCTTCCAGCATCTGCTTCCTGTACTATAAATTCATCAAACATTAGACAGTTTTTGGAAAGTTGTATGGCTTTTTCCTTTAAATCTTTACCAACCAAATCGGGGTATTCGTCTCGGAAAGTCAGAATGGCAGAAGGTTCGATGCCAATTAGGGGCGTTTCATGGCTAATAATTTCTGAAAGTGCTTCGACGTTAAAGCGGGCTATTTTCTTTGCTGTGCGGATAAGACCCTTGGAAATGAATGTTCTCCCACTGACTTTATGCGCAGGAATCACGACTTCATATCCAAGTTTGTTGAGTAGCAGAATGGCTTTAATACCGATTTCTGTATCATTGTAATTGGTAAATTCATCGGCAAACAAATAGACTTTTTTATGTGCATCCTTGGTTGGTTGAAGGCTTTTATAATATTTGCGCAGTGTTTGTTTGTGAACTAAGGGGATTTTACGTTTGGGAGCAAAGCCCAGAATCGATTTGGCGATACCCGATGTAAAACTGTTTTTGAAGAAAAAGTTGGTCATTCCCGGCCAAATCATACCCAGTTTGTTGAGACTGGAAATGTAGGCAATAGCTTTGACTCGTAATGGAATATGGTGGGCGTCGTAATAATGCTGGAGAAATTCGGCTTTCAGTTTGGCCACATCAACGCTCGACGGGCACTCCGACTTACAGGCTTTACACGATAGGCAGAGGTCCATAATCTGGTAAATTTCCTGATGGTCGAAACGATTCTTTTTATTGCTGTGTGTGAGAAATTCCCTCAGGATATTTGCTCTGGCACGGGTGGTCTGGTTTTCGTTTCGACTGGCCTGATAGCTCGGGCACATCGTTCCGCCTATGATTTCTGTTTTGCGGCAGTCGCCCGAACCGTTACATTTTTCAACCGTACGCAACATACCACCGTCTTTCGAAAAGTCGAACAAGGTTTCTGGCTCGGGAACGTTTGCGCCGGGTTCGAACCGCAAAAAGCTGTTCATGGCGGGCGTGTCGACGATTTTCTTTGGGTTGAAAATATTATCGGGGTCCCAGGTCTTTTTTATTTCTTGAATAAGGGCATAGCAATGATCGCCCAGCATAAGTGGGATAAATTCTCCTCGAAGTCTGCCATCGCCATGCTCGCCACTTAGTGAACCCCGGTATTTTTTTACCAGTTTGGCTGTGTCAAGAGCAACAGTATGAAATAATTCAACATGGGCAGGATCTTTCAGATTTAGTATAGGTTTGAGGTGTAATTCTCCGGTTGCAATATGCGCGTAGTAAACACAATCGAGATGGTACTTTTTCAGCATGGCCGAAAAATCTTCCATATAGGCTGGTAAATCTACGGGTCTTACGGCGGTGTCTTCAATTAATGATACGGGTTTGGCGTCTCCGGGCATATTGCTGAGGACGCCCAGTCCGGCTTTGCGCAAATTCCATACTTTTTTAGCATCGGCATTATACACACGGGGGTAGTGGTAGCCCATGTTTTGTGATTTGAGATCCTGTTCTAATACGTCACATATTTTATCCAAAGAGGCGCGGTCAGTTCCTACAAATTCAACAATGAGTATGCCTTCGGGGTTCCCTTCGATGAAAAAGCGGTTTTTGTTTTGTTCGATATTGCCTTTGGTGAGTTCCAGAATGGTGCCGTCCATCAATTCAATAGAAGCTGGTTGGTATTTAAGGGCCACCAGATTGGCTGTGAAGGCTTCTTTTAATGTATGTGTATGAATGCAAAGTAGCAGGACTTCTTTGGGGGGCAATGGAACCAGATTGAGTTTTATTTCGGTAAAGAAAGCCAGTGTTCCTTCACTGCCTGCTAAAAGCTTACAGAAATTGAATGATTTATCTCCGCCAAAGGGCTCTGTGTTAAGAAGTAAGTCGAATGCATAGCCGGTGTTTCTGCGCTCAATTTCAGGATGAGGATAATTTTCAGTGATTTCTTTGCGGTTTGTGTCATTGGTAAGAATTTTCTGGATATTTCTATATACATCACCTTCTTTTGTAAGGAGTTCACATTTTGCGGCAAATTCTTCTCGACTGAGGTTGCCAAATACGACTTCACTGCCATCGCTAAGAAAAGCACGTATTTCCAGCGTGTGATCCCTTGTACTTCCATAAATGAGCGAATGTGCGCCGCAGGAATTGTTGCCAACCATACCGCCTATCATACAACGACTGGAAGTGGATGTCTCGGGGCCAAAAAATAAGTCGTGTTTTGCCAGCTCTTTATTTAGTTCGTCAAGCACCACGCCGGGTTGAACTTTGACCCAACTTTCGGCTTTATTGATTTCAATTATTTCTGTCATGTATTTGGAAACATCTACCACCAATCCGGCTCCTACAACCTGACCAGCCAGGGATGTGCCAGCCGTTCTGGGTATGAGAGAAATTTTGTTTTTGGTTGCCCATTTCACAACGGCTTGAATGTCGTCGTTGCTTTTAGGGAGTACAACGCCCAAAGGCATTTCCCGATAAGCAGAAGCATCGGTGGCGTACATGAGTCGATGAGAAAGGCTGGTATGAATTTCGCCCTTGAAAGAAGTTCTAAGGCTATCTAGTTGCATTTCAATTTCAACGGTTTCCATAGTGTCAATTTGAAGCGCAAAGGTAATGAATATTGACGATGAATCTGAGTTTATATCGGATCAAAAAGCGATACTTTTCTTATTATTAATACTTCTTATTATGGGTGAATATTGAAGAGTGATTTGATTTGTTAATGATGCTCTTTTGTGCATGTCTTTTAGTACCTTTGTTTTTAAAGCAATGAACTATGAAGACAATAGAGATAAAAGCCTTTCGAAAAGGTATGGAAACAGTGATTTATCAACTGATTAAAAAAGTATATGATGATTTTGTGGCAGTAGATTATTCTGATAATGGTAATCTGTTTTTTTACAATTGGATTCAACCCTCAAAGATTGCATTACGACAGGAAATTCAGAATAACTTGTGGGTAGCATATGATGAAAAACGTATGGTTGGAATGATTGAAATCAGAGAGAATAAAAATATTTCACTGCTTTTTGTAGATAAAGAGTATCAAGGGCAGGGGATTGCCCGGATGCTTTTTCAGGTAGCTCTTAATATTTCCTTTGAAAGAGATCCATGCCTAAAGACTTATTATGTTCATGCTTCACCATTTTCTATACCGATATACGAGAAGCTTGGTTTTGTAGCTCAGGATGAAATGAAAATCGAACATGGAATAAAGTACCTGCCAATGGAAATGCAGCTTTAGAAGTGGTTATTAAAAAAAACGGGCTGGCACTTATAAGATGCCAGCCCGTTTTTAATTTTAATGGATATATTATTTGTTTACGTTAGCGCAATTCATTTCTTCCTGCATTCCCCAGTAATTGAAAAATTCACCGCCGTATACGCCACCACCTTCATAGGTTTTTCTTATTTGGCCATAAGCCAGATAGCATTTGCCTTCGAAACTTACTGCAATGTCAACGGGCAGGTATTTGTATTCTGGAAAGCCCCAATCGGTTTTCTTTACAAACCAAACATCTGAAGTAATAACTACTCGTGTAACTTTACCTTTGTCGACGCCGGCAGTGGCCATTTGCTCATATTTGGCATTGGTCATTTTCTTCGGACTTAATTTTACTGCATCAATTAAAGCTTGTCTGAATTTGGCAACGTGTGCATCATATTTACCACTACTAATATATTCGTCGAGCATGGCTTTTTCTTTATCAATTTTAGCCTGAACAGCGTCAATGCCGGATTTGTCTTCGAGTAAATATTTTTTATTGTAGGTGATAGATTTGATGGGATCTTCAAAATCTTTCAGATAACTTTTGGCGTTTAAGAGATATTCTTCGTCGCCACTGGAATTTTTAGAGTGAATGTTGGTAATAATTTTATCTACTTCTTTGTCCAGCTCGGGAACTACTTTATACACTTCTACTTTAAAGAAATTATCAACGTCGGTGACTCTTTTCTGTACATAATCGCTTTTGAATTTTTCGGGACGGGCAGCTTCAAACTCTTTTCTCATGTTAAAGTATCCGGTATAGGAAGGTTCTAAGGTTTTATCCTGAATTTCCCAACCCATGATGGCAAATTTATAATAGGCTTCAATTTTTTTATCCCATTCCTGATCCGCAGTATAACTGTCGAATTTGGCTTTTCTTTCGGCATCTACTTCGTTTAAATTCTTCTCCAGATCTTTTACATAAGGTTTTTTTGATTCTATTACATCAGCCTGTAGTTTAGCCAGATTCTCTTTGGCTTTAGCTAAATATCTAACAGCATCATCATTTCTTCCTTCAATATTTTTGTCCCAGTTTTCGGGTTTTAATAAATTGCGGGTTGAACTAATTTCATCTCTGCAAATGCTATATGCTCTGTAAGTCGGACTTTCTGGATCGTATTCGGGAACCCCAGTGGCCTTGTCTTTAACTTCTTCTTTTTTTCCTGATTTATCGGATCCGATGTTGGTCTTATCTGCGGCTTTTTCTTTCAGATTCTTTAAGTTCGGTTTGATTTGCGCATTGCAAAATGCAACTATGCAGATCAATGCAATTGATAATGAGAGAATTTTTTTCATGCTTTTATTATTATTAGGTGAAAATATGTTTCATGCAAATATAGTTTTTTTTGGTGAAAGCATGAATAGATAGAGTTAAGAAATCTAGCATAATTTTTATTTTTTTATCGGATTATACTTAAATTTGCGACTGAAATTAAAAACTTTATCAGATGGCTCTTAATAAAAATAATGTAGAAATGGTTAGGAATGCTGTTGGACGAATGGTGCCACTTGAAATCAACGGTATTAAACAGTATCCCTATATGGGTGTCGGAAAATTTCGCCCCGAAGGTCGTAAATATGCCCCCAAAATTGCTACTTGTATTGATTATCCTTCGGATGGGAACAAACTTACTGGAAGCCTTAAAGAAGCCTTGATAAAGTCCGGACTTAAAAATGGTTCGGTTATTTCTACCCATCATCATTTCAGAAATGGTGATTTGATTGCTCAACAGATTTTTGATATCGCTGCAGAAATGGGTTTGCGGGATTTGGTGTGGGTTCCCTCTGCATCTTTCGAATGTCATTCGCCCATGTCTAAATATTTAGAAGATGGCACCATTCATCATATTGAAGGTAGTATGAATGGTTCCTTGGGCCGCTATACTTCCAAAGGGAAAATGACAGGGGTTGGCATACTTCGTTCGCACGGAGGACGTTATCAGGCCATACAGGATGGTGATGTCGTTATTGATATTGCAGTAATTGCTGCTCCTACCGCAGATATGTTCGGAAATGCAACCGGCGACAGAGGTCCAGCTGCTTGCGGTTTACTGGGTTTTGCTTTGGCCGATTCGCAATATGCCGATAAAGTAATTGTCATTACCGATAATCTGGTTCCCTTTCCCTGTTATCCCTGGCAGATTCAGGGTAATTATGTGGATTATGTCGTGGAAACAGACAGAGTAGGGATACCCGAGAAAATTGTGTCGGGAACTACCGAAATTACTAAGAGTCCCGACCGATTATTCATTGCCGAGCTAACAGCCCGATTCTGTATGGAAGCCGGTCTGATACATGATAACTTTTCTTTTCAGGCAGGTGCCGGCGGTACTGCTTTATCTATCGGAAATTATTTTACTGATATCTTACGCGAAAACAACTGGAAAGCAGCTTTTGCCCGTGGTGGTAGCAACAAATATCTTGTGAAGATGCTCGAAGAAGGCCTCACCAAGTTTATTCTCGATGGTCAGACCTTTGATCTCGAAGGGGTTCGCTCTATGCGCGAAAACTGGAACCATGTCAATACCAGTCCTTTTACCAGCTATAACTATCACGGTAAAGGAAACTTTGCTCAGATGGTAGATGTTGTCATACTTGGAGCCACCGAAGTAGATGTAAATTTTAATGCCAATGTGGTGACGCACTCGGATGGCGTTTTACTTCATGGTATTGGTGGCTGGCAAAATACGCTATTGGGAAAAACGGTGATACTTCCCGTTCCTTTATTCCGCGACAGAATTCCCGTTATAATTGATGAAGTTTCCACTATCTGCGGTCCTGGCGAACTTATCGATGTTATCGTTACTGAAAGAGGCATCGCTATCAATCCCAGACGTCAGGATTTGATCGAGAAAGTAAAGGGCACCGACCTCCCTGTTTATACTATTGAAGAGCTGAAACAGCAAGCTGAGCGTTATTGTGGTGTCCCCGAAAAACCTAAATTTGGCGACGAAATTGTTGCTGTTGTAAAATGGGTAGATGGAACCATTATCGATACTATTTATAATGTAATTGATTAATATGTATAAGTGTAACATATGCGGATACATTTATCATCCCGAGGAAGGCGATGGTTCGCAAGGTATACTTGGGGGTACTTCTTTTAGTGATCTTCCAGCTTCATGGAGATGTCCTGTTTGTAATGTCACGGTAGAAGATTTTGAGCCTTTTGAGGAATAGCTTGATTAGAGTTTTCAGAAATTGAGGACCCCTTTAATGTTAATCAATTAAAAATCTAAGTTTTAAAAAGATTAATTTTTAATGAGTCTAGTAAGGAGGAAACAATAACGTGTGGCGGTATGAAATCGTTGGGGATTGCGGGCTACTTTACTGTCAAGTTAGACCGAACTTAATACGGGGCAGAACGCTCGAATAACCACTTAAGCTCCAATGTTTTATACCGCGTATTAGGCGCTGATTTTTGTTAAAATCCAGTCGTGTATTTTTTACCTGTCTTCTTTTTTAGTTCATAAGTTTCAACACTCTCAACAAGTTTTTCACATTCTGAATAATCCAAATATGAACCTTTCATTAAAGTTGAAACATTTTTAAAATATTTTGGATTATTTACCGGTGAATCAATCTTATCATCAACAAAAATCAAAGGGGTTTCTATTTCCCCGTTAAAAAGACTAATACCTGATTTTCTAAAATATCCCTCTTTTTCTTTATTATACATAAAATCTTTTGACACAATATCCTTAATCAGGGGATTCCTTTTTAAAAGAAGAAAATGTAACATTTTTCTAACATTCTCTCTTTTCTTTACGGTACCTATATAATAATTGTCTGCGCTTACTCGACTAGTCATACGAATCTTTGCAACTTTTTTAATAAAGAAGCTTTTTGCGTCTTTATGTTTTTTAAATGACTCATCAGAGTGTATTAGATAATTATCATCTATATACATTCTAAATTGTCGATCTCGAATTTCAGATATTGGAATTTCTCCTTTGTTGATGACTTCATTAAATGTCTTCTGACAATAATTTAAAAAATCTTTACAAAGACTATAAAGAATCGAATTTCTAAATGATTTTGGATCAATTTCATAGCATAAATCCAAAACATGAAGAAGATTCATTAATCTTTCACCGTTGTATATAGCAAGTAAAATATTAACCTGTTCATCTTTGGTATCCATACAAATAAATTCAGCGGCAAAATACTCTTGAATAGATTTATGTGCCCATTTATACTTTAATCCTTCTTTTTGGAACAGTGGCACAGCTAATGTTAGGTCATTCAATAAAGATTCACAGTCATAATTTATATTAGGCAATTCCGACTTTATATCTTCCATTAGTTTAAGAAGAACAGTTTTGTTGTATTCTAATTCATTATCTTGTATTGACCTAAAGCCTAATGTTCTTAATACTCTATAGAAGTCGGAAAAACTTAAATTTGATTCTTTAGGTCTAATATAATAATCTGTTCCTTTAGTTAAATCATGAGCTTTAAATAAAGCCTCAAAGACTTCAAAATAAAACTCTTGCTTTTGAAAAGGTATTGACTCCCTGTATTCAAATTTCTTATATAATAAAGAGATCAATAAAGGTGTTTTTAAAAACTCTTTGATGTTCTTTAAATCACTTTCTTGAAGTTTTTTAATTAATGCTTTTGATCTTTCATTATAATCTCCAATTTTCTCAATTAATTTATAGGCTTCTTGATTCGTAAGTGGTTTAATATGAAATGTCTGAAAATCCCCAAAAATGCCTTCAACATTTTCAGGTCTTGATGTTATTATAAATTCATTTTTATTAGCTTTTGAAATAAACTCTGAGATATCCTTTGTGACAGTCTTTCTTTCTGAAATTTTAATTTCATCATAACCATCAAAAAAGAAAATAAAATTCCCTTTGCTAATCATTTTAAGAATTATAGACTGACTTACTATTTTATCTAAAGGATTTATTTGACTTATTATCTCATTAATTAAAGTGTTTTTTTCTGAAAGTAATCTTAATTCAACAAATATCGGAATTCCTTTATTTTCCTTTATAGCGTTTATAAAAAGCCACTTCATAATAGTTGATTTCCCCATACCACCGGAGTCTACAATTATTGCTTTTTTATATTTGGGTAAAAAATCATCTGGATATTTTTTTGTTTTAATTACTATATTCTTTTGTGCTAATTCTAAAGGATAATAAAAATCTTCAAGTTTTTTTTGTTGATTTCCAAACACCAATGTTCTAGCAGATGAATAATAATTATAGCTCCGACTTAGATATTCTTTAAAGTTTACATTAAAGTCGTCAATATCTTCTTTCTTTTCTTTGTTTAATATTGATATTAAAGGGATTAGATATTTATTTTCAATTTTTTCAATAAGTGTGTTATCAGTGACTGTTTTTACATTAAAAAATAATGCTTGAATATTAGTGGATGTAGACAACCAATATTCAATGTCTTGAGGAAGAATGCGTTCTACCTTTATGTTTTTAAGCAACTCTGATAAATCACTAGAGACTGATTTATATGTTAGTCCGTTTAATTGTTTATATTCTTTAGTTAAATTATCTGTCCATAATTCAATATCTTTTTCTTTAAATATTAATGTATTGAAGTCCCTAATTAGTTCTTTTGTAGTACCTGCAAGGCCAGTTGATACAGAAAAGTAATACGTAAAGTCATATGATGAGCTAATTAACGTTTTATCTTTTATAGCAAAAAGTAAGAATTTTAATAATTCCTTAATAAATTGAGGTTTACTAATATTTGCAGCTATTTTTTTACATTGAATTACTCCAACATTCACCCCATTTTTAGTTAGGATACAATCCCTACCCTTCTCGCCAACTCCTTGCATTAAATCAATATAGTCATACTTATCCCTAATATTGTTTTCATCTCTATCAATCTTATCTTTAAAGATTTGATACAATAAAATCTCAAAAGCTCGATCATTTAATAAATTAAAAGGTAAATTCAATCCATTGTATGAATTAGGCTTTTCAAATTCTTTTAATTCTTTGTTTATTATGTCAATCGTTATTTTTTTTATGATGACGTATGTTATAAATTTGCGCCTAACGTTGTTTATCGCTTCACCTTTATGCATAGCTATTTGCTGTTTTTGAGTAGATAGGTGTAATTTTATTACGAGCTATTTTTAGTCCAAATGTAAAACAATTTGCTCAATTGGGAAAGCAAAAACAAATAAAAATATACATCCCAAAAAACGGCAATATAGTTGATTTTAAGGGACAAATATTATTCCCATAATCATTGCAAAAGCAAGAAACAAGTTAATTGTTGGGGTACAAAAAAACTCA
>PHDH01000114.1 GCA_002840935.1 Bacteroidetes bacterium HGW-Bacteroidetes-21
CTGATATACTAACCTATACTATCGCAATAACGAAAGTTTTTTTTATTTTTATTAGTGTTCTAAATGCGTTTGCCCTGGCCATATAAGGGTAATTTATAGTTGGCAAATTTTTCATATCTTTGTAAATTAATAATGGTATGACGTTTATTCGTACAACCTTTCTTTCCAAACTATAGTCTAAAACAAAAAATGATATGAAAAGCAACACTATTCGGTCTTTGGCTTTTGCCTTCATTATTGCGACCATAACTCTGTCATCCTGCTACAAAGACTACTTCGAATTAGATAAACTATCTACCGACATTAACTGGCAGCCCAATGTGGCAGGAGCTGGAATAAATTCGACTCTCACTATTCGGGATATCCTGAGAGATTATGATACGAATCACCTTTTTACTGAAGATCAGACCAATTTTCTGTATCTGGTGTACAGTAAAAGAATTTATTCTCTACCAGCTCACGACATTGTTGTTTTACCCGACATTAATTTAGCCTCACAGTTTAACGCCAGCGAATATATTTCGCAAGGCTTCCCCATACCAACAAACACCGCTGCAGTTAGTAAAAATATAACAGCTTTACTTGGGCTGACACATAGTGAGACCTTCGATAGTATTATACTCAAATATGGCGTAATGAATGTGGGATTAAACTCAACATTCCAGCACAATGGCATACTAACTATTACTTTTCCATCCATCACCATGTTTGGGAATGCCTATACTAAAAGCATTCCGGTTACAGCTGGCGTTCCAGTCTCAACCAGCTTTGACGACATGATGGGATATACAATTGACCTAACCAGTAGCATAAATCAGTTTCCTGTCATTGCAACCTACACACTCAACAGCAGTGGAGCTGCCGTTTCGGCTACCGATGATGCTAACCTGACTGTTTCGCTTACAGGACTGCTCTATGATTTTATCTATGGAAACATTGGAAATTACACAATAAACTTCAATCCCGATACAGTACACATTGAGATTTTCGACAAAGCCTACGACGGATATGCTTATTTTGTTGATCCTAAATTGAAATTCCATATGCATAATTCCTTTGGAGTCCCCATTGGTTTCGCTTTTTACGACTTCGGCCTATACTCTACTACATTAAACGGGTATAACACATACCCTTTTCCATTATCATACAATCCGTTCTTACTTCAAGCGCCAACATCACCTTACGATGTGCACATCAGTTCGATTGTTCTTGACACAACAAACTTCCCCATTATACGTGACATTATAGCAGATAATCCAAAATACATCTTCTTTGGAGGAACTGGAATAACAAATCCACCCGGCACCAATCAATATAATTTCATTACCGACAGTAGCCGTTTTTCGGTTGATCTTGAGGTGGAATTACCATTATGGGGTCACGCTTCGCTACTCGCATTACAAGATACACAGTCATTTGTTGTACAGGATATTTTTCCCGATTCTACAGAATTATCACTCGACTCGGTTCAGTGGATAAAATTCAGACTAAATGTTGAAAATGGTATGCCTTTAGATGCTGTTGTACAGGTGTATTTTGCAGACACATTAGGAAACGTATATGATTCCTTATTTTACGACCAAAGTACAGCACAAATCATTAATGCAGGTATTCTTGGATCCACTGGTAGAGTTGTAGCCTCTACAACTAAAATGACAGATATTGTTTTTACTACACCCAGATTGCAGCATCTTAAACCAGTGCAAAGAGTTCTTATCAGGGGTAGCTTAAAAACCGCCAACATTTCCAGTCAGCAAAATGTGAGATTCTATTCCGACTATACAATTAAAGTAAAAATCGGACTTCAGGCAAAGGGCGATATTGATATTTACGATTTGAAATAAGGAGGGAGAGAGATGAGAAAGATTATTTTAGTTTTTTCAATCGCGGTATGTTCCGTTTCATTGTTTGGACAACAAGACAATACTTTGTATTTTCTAGAGAATGTACCTCAACGAAATTTAGTTAACCCGGCGTTAAATCATTGCTGTAAGATATATATCAGCGGAATATTCATGCCTATTGCAGGTCAAGTACTTCCCCCTATTCATTTCAATTACAACAACAATGCCTTATCATTTAAAAATGTCATTTATCCAGGTTCTGGATTATATTCCGATTCTCTTGTAACACCCTTTCAAAAAGGAGAAGATCCCACCAAATTTTTCAATCGCCTTCATCAAGTGAATTATATGTCAGTCGAAAATCACATCGACCTCATTTCATTGGGATATAGATGGAAAGATTTTTACTTCGACTTTCACATTGCAGAAAAAACGGAGTTCAGGGTTAGTTTTCCAAAAGACCTGATGGTGCTTGGCTGGGAAGGAAATGCCGGACAATCATTATTAGGACAGGAAGCGTTTCTTAGTTTTCTAGGAGCTACTGCTACTCATTATCGCGAATACGCCTGGGGTACCAGCTGGAAAATGAACGATAAACTCACACTAGGAGGCACTGCTAAACTTTTATTTGGTAAAGCCAATCTATACAGCAAAAAGACAGACCTGACTTTTACCACCCGCGAAGACGATTTTGCTTATACCATCAATGCCGACATGGAGGTATATTCTTCACAACCCATTTTTGATGTACTGGAGCTATACTACGACTACGAAGGCGACTCTATCGTTTATAAAGATACAACCTATGATGATGTTACTGCAAAACAAATGATTTTCAATACAAAAAATCCAGGTACCGCAATTGATTTAGGAGCTTCTTACAAATTTAATGATAAAATTTCGTTTTATGCCAGTGTTCTGGACATTGGGTTCATTAAGTGGAAAGATAACGTGAACACTTTCAAATTAAAAGGAGAATATTTATGGGATGGTTGGCATGATATCCGCCCTTCACTCATGCAAGATTCCACTTTGATTAATGAAACCATTGATAACTACCGTGATTCTGTTATTCACCTTTTTGATCCTCAATATCAGGAAACCAGTTATACTCAATGGCTCACACCCAAATTTTATCTGGGAGGAACTTACCAATTTCATGAAAAACTGAAAGTAGGCATGTTACTTCGTGGCGATGTATTTCAACACCGACTCCATGGGGGTGTCACCTTAAGTGCCAATTCTCAACTAACCAAATGGTTTGGGACTTCTGTAAGTTATACTATTCACAATAGTTCCTTTAATAATGTGGGATTAGGACTTGTGTTTAAAATTCCCTGGTTTCAATTTTACCTTGTATCCGATAATGTTACCTCTTTTATTTGGCCACAAGCTACCAGAAACGTGAATTTCAGAATAGGTGTTAATATGTTATTTGGATGTGATAAAAAGAATTCTGAAGCAAAACTGAACTAAATTGAAACAAAATAGCCTTTTTACTATAGATCAGGAAGCTGAGCTGATGAAATATCTGCTTACTCAACTTCCTCATAAAACCCGCAACAATATTAAAACTTTGTTGAAGTATAAAAAAATACGTGTAGACGGTAAACCTATACTGCAGTATAATTATATGCTAAAACCCGGGCAAAAAGTCGAAATAAGCTGGGACAAAGAACCAGAAAATAAAAAATATGAGAAAATAAATATTGTTTTTGAAGACAACGATATAATTGTTATCAATAAAAACGAAGGAGTACTTTCCATATCTACCGGCAAGGAGACTACACTTACAGCCTATAATATTTTAAGCAGTCACGTAAAAAATCAAAAACAATCCAATCGTATTTTCGTAGTACATCGTCTTGATCGGGACACCTCGGGGTTGATGATGTTTGCAAAGAATCAGGAGACGCAAAAAATATTGCAAGAGGATTGGCAAAACAATATCATCGAACGATCATACGTAGCTGTAGTTGAAGGCATTGCCGACCCACCTCAAGGAACAATCACTTCGTGGCTATACGAAAGTGTAGCTTTAATTGTATATTCTTCTCAGAATCCTGAAAAGGGCGTCAAAGCAACTACACATTACGAGACGATGTACAATACCAGTGAATTCAGCTTGCTTAAAATTATTCTTGAAACGGGACGTAAGAATCAAATCAGGGTTCACATGAAAGACCTCGGTTGTCCGGTGATTGGAGACAAAAAGTACGGCGCAAAATCAAATCCTATAGGTCGCTTAGGACTTCATGCCTGGATACTCTCATTCAGACACCCAAAAACGAGAGAAATTATGCATTTCGAAACACCAGTTCCTTCAAAGTTCAGGAATATGATGAAGTAATATGTCGCTTATCTGAAATTCGACTTCCGCATTGACTCATCTAAAACAATACTATTCAATGGAAGATATGCTTTAAATCCTTCATTGCCTTTAGCTGTTTTAGTTATGGTCAGCATTGGATCTCCAAAGATCACCAGTCCCATATACCATTTATCGTCTAGCGATGAACTACTCGTACGCCACCATTTAACAAAAGATTCACCCCACGTTTTGCCTCCAGCTAATGCCAGATTAAATGACTGAGGATAGTAATTACCTCCGGTTTTTGTAGTACCCATAACCGCCAAACCATAAGAAGTACTCATGACATACGACATGCCCAAATTATCCTCATCATATTTACAAGCAGAACAATCAAAAAGATTATAAAAGCGAGCCTTTGGGTTAAGCATAGTCATTGAGGCTATCGACATTGTTTCATAGTCTCCATTATGCTCAAAAAACAACGTAGAGTTAGAAGCATGAATCAGTTGCATTACATACTCTGCCCCACTTCCGGATAATACATTTTCATACTTTCCCATAGTAGTCAGATTAGTATCAATATCAATCAGAACATCAGAATAAATACTATTAATACCAAACTTTTCTCCGGCATAAAAATCTGCCCACTCGTTGTCAACAAAAAGATAGGCTCTTTTTTGTATAGTTTGCGAAACAGAAGTTCTATAAAAATGAACTTTGTTCAAATATGAATTAATTTCGGTGCTTCCACCTTGAATTCTGGAAACAAAATACTTGACGTTAAGACTGGAATAACCATCATACATATTATCCTGATCATTATCATACCAGTTGGTATTAGGTGACGAAAAATACAAATCACTAGGGAATTCCTCATGTTTATCCCAATTGTCCATTTCATAACGAACAAAGGGTAGATTGCCAATTAAAAAAGCACCCAAAATAAAGTGTTCGTTATACAACCCATTAATTGTATCTCTTAACTGTAAGGCCGTTCCATTGGAAGGCCATAAGATGACCTTCGCAGAAGAATCTCCCCGGGCAGTTTCATTGATATACGTATCCAGATTTTCTTTAATTCCATTATAAAGACCTTCCTCAACGACTATAACAAATAATGGATAAACAGGTTCAGGGATATCATTTTCATCTTTTTGGCAACCAAATAAAATTGTTACTAAAAGAAGTATGGACAGATATTTCATCTTTTTTTATGCAATTTAAGGAATATTATTCAATTCTCTACTTTGCAAATCTTTGATTTTTACTCCCCGTGCAAAATAACGTCCCCAATATCTGGTCAAAGAGGTATAAGTAAAAAGGTAATTCACAAACTTGACACGAAGCACATGAATAAATATCCAATATAATGGGAAGATTAAAACCAGGACGATCTGAGATGCCAACCAAATATCAATTTTAACAAATGATACGAAAATCAATGTCAAAAAGTAAATAATAATTCCAATTCTTGTAACCCATGACTGAATAGATTTTTGAGGACAAATATTCATACATCTCATACAACTTTCGCAATTATATTTCCAGTAGGGTCTATCGTTTTGTATTACAATTGCATGAACAGGGCAGCTTTTTTCACATATTCGACAAGAATTACACGCATAAGAAGGGTAAAGCGTTTTGGCCAGAAAAAACCTCCCAATGAATAAATATGCAGGGGCAATAATAGCAACGGGAATATCGAACCAAAGATGTAACCATAAAGTGTAGCGAAAGTACTTTTTACCCGAAAGAATTTTGTCCGACATTTTTTCAACTATCCTTTTACAGCGATCTGCAATTTTCAGATTATCTGATTTGGGGTTAGGTGGAAAAAATGAAATCCAACTATGCGGCATGTCTAAGGGTAAGGCCCCTTTGAGTCGAAACCCTTTTAACCTAAAAATCAACATGGGTAGCCAAAGTGCAATACCTGACATACCAGGAAAATAAAATTTCCAAAGTTTACTGCCTGCCTGAGTATTAATAAATGCGACATCCGCTGGTCCCTTGAAACAGAATCTCAGCATAAATTTCAACATAATCCAGGGAGGAGCAAAACCATGGGTTGGGTATGTAAAAACAAATAAAGTTCTTTCTTGCGTTGGCAGTTCAAAGTCAGTAATTTTATTCTCAATAGATTGCAACGTCACTTTTCGTGAATACTCTAAAGCCTTTTCTTTAAACCAACTGGCAGCAGAAAAGGCATTGCCAGTTCCCGAAAAGAAAAGAATATTGACCTGACTATACCCTGTCATTTTACTCTACTCTGCTTTTGTAATTCGTAAAGCTTTATATTTTTATAAAATGTAGCCTGTGCAGAAATACGACATACCAAATAACCGGCATAACCATCAAGGATTCCTAAGCGGAAAATATAATCACGCAAGAACTTCCAACATGGATAAAACATAATTCGCAGCAAATTAGTTCTTCTACCTCGAGCAAAATCGGCTTTTGATGCAATATTTGTAAACTTCTCGACTTGCAATAAGTGTTGACTTACAGAATGGTACGAATAATGAAGCAGGTCCCCTTTAAGCCACATCGTTTTACTTTCAGGAGTCATTTCGTATCTGTCGTGAGGGTTAATTCCAGTCCATTGGCCTTTGCGACTATCCCACAAACGCAATTTTCTATCGGGATACCAGCCACAATGACGAATCCAGCTGCCACAATAGTTATTTAACCGATTAAAATAGTAACCATCAAAAGTCCAGTCGGATTTTACTTTCAATATGGATACAACCAGTTCGTCCGACAATACCTCATCAGCATCCAGAGACAAAACATAAGGCGAGGAAGCGTAAGTAATGGCTCTATTTTTCTGTTCTATATGACCGTCAAAAGCATGTTGAAAAAACTTAACACCTAGACTACGGCAGATTTCTTCTGTCTTATCTGTTGATAAAGAATCAAGTACGACAATTTCATCTGCCACTCTTTTAGCAGAAACAATACATCTTTCGATATTCTTCTCTTCATTAAAACTGATAATGACAGCTGAAATTTTTATCATTATTCCTGAATGTAAACACGTTTAACCCGTTGAGAAATATGCACCATAATTTCATAAGGTATGGTTCCGGCAATTTCTGCCAAAGCTTTAACATCTTCCGAAGATTTAAAAATCCAGACTTCATCTCCTTCGGAGGCCGGAATATCTGTAATATCAATCATACACATATCCATACAAATGTTACCAATGGTTGGCGCTTTCTTTCCTTGGACATAAAAGGCAGTTTTTCCATTACCAAAAGCCCGCAATATTCCATCAGCATAACCAATAGGTATTGTTGCAATCACTTTATCTTTATCAGATTTGGTCATACGGCCATATCCCACAGACTCACCCTTTTTGACATGTTTAATCTGAGAAATGATTGTTTTAAGAGAGCCTGCTATTTCGAGATTTTCGGCATGGTTATAGCTAATACCATACAATCCAATTCCCAGTCGGACCATATCAAAAACAGCTTCCGGAAAACGCTCAATACCAGAAGTATTAGACAAATGACGCAGAAAAGGATAACCTGTAATAGCTTCAATTTTTGTACTGATCTCATTAAATAGAACTATCTGTTGACGTGTGAAATCATCTTCCTCTGGCACATCAGCAGCGGCAAGATGAGAAAAAACAGAATTGATACGTATGTTCTTGTTTTTCGCCAATTCTTTTTCTAAAAAAGGAATATCTTCGGTTGTAAAGCCAAGACGTTTCATGCCTGTATCTATCTTCAGATGGATGGGATATTTTTGAAGGCCATTGCGTAAAGCCATCTCACAAAACTTCTTCATAATCCTTGGACTATAGAGTTCGGGCTCCAGATTATATTCAACAATCTGCTGAAAACTATCTACATCGGGATTCATTACCATAATAGGTATAGAAATACCGTTTCGCCTTAACTCTGTACCTTCGTCGGCAAAAGCAACAGCCAGATAATCGACACGATTATACTGCAACAAATTCGAAATTTCGAGCAAGCCACTACCATATGAAAAGGCCTTAACCATAGCCAGCATTTTAGTGCTTTCAGGCAACAGACTTTTGTAAAAGCTAAGGTTTTTGTATACGGCATTAAGATTTACCTGAAAAACCGTTTCATGAACTTTATGCTCCAGCCTTTTCATAATCAGTTCGAAACGAAAAGTCCGGGCTCCTTTTAAAAGTATTGCAGATCCAGAAATAGGAAGTGTATGTATACTATTAATAAGACTTTCGGCATTCGAAAAGAAGAAAGTAGGCATATTGAACTTTTCACCGTAGGCAGAAATATTACCTCCTACTCCAATAAAACAGTCAACCTGATTGCGATTCATAACTTCGGCTACCTCCGAATACAATATATCCTTATTATATCCACTTTGCAAAATGTCCGAGAGAATGACAATTTTCTTTCTTCCACTGGCATGATGATTTAAAGTGTCTATAGCAATACGAAGGGAGAAAAGATCCGAATTAAAACTATCATTAACAATCAGGGAATGGTTAATTCCCTCCTTTACTTCCAATCTCATACTCACGGGTTCAAGCGACATGGTACGTCCTGAAAAGACGCTAAAATCATATCCCATAGTGAGCCACCAAATCGCACAATGAATCAGGTTTTCTTTAGAAGCCCTGTCGATAAATGGAATCACGAAAGAATAATTTTCGCCCTTATATTGAACAGAAATCTCACACTCATCTACTGACTTTTCTACAGAAAATACTTTTATTGCATTGTCTGTTGAATCAGTTGACCATGAATTAAGCTCTGTTTTACTGTTCATGAAAGCATTCCGAATCTCCGCATCAAGAAGCTTATTATCAGAACAGTATATCAACACTTTTGCAGATGAAAAAAGTTTAAGTTTTTCTCTAACTTTTTCTCGTGTATCTTCAAAATTCTCCTGATGAGCAGGTCCAATATTCGTAAATATGCCTATTTCAGGCAAAATAATATCTTTAAGACTTTGCATTTCATCGGGTTTCGAAATACCCGCTTCAAAAATACCAATTTCATGCTCCTGACTCATCTGTAGCAAAGAAAGTGGCACTCCTAACTGACTGTTAAAACTTTTCGGGCTTCTCACCACCGTTTTATAACCTGCCAGCAAATCAGAAAGCCATTCCTTTACAACCGTTTTACCATTACTTCCGGTTATAGCTGTTACGGGAAATTGAAAATTTTTCCGATGATAGGCTGCTATAAGCTGAAGAGCATGAATCGTATTATCAACTAAAATAAAAGAAGCCTCTGGATAGGCCGTCATTTGCTTGACAGATGAAGATATCAGAAAATTGCGTACTCCTTTAGAATATAAGTCAGTTATATAATTATGCCCGTCATGATTATGACCACGTATGGCAATAAACATAGTATCACCAGGAAGGTTTAACGAACGGCTGTCAGTAAGCACACGATTTATCCGGTGCATAGGATTACCCGTGAGAACACCACCGGTTATTACGGCAATTTCTTCCAGACTATAATCAAATACCGTTTTATTGTTCATTTTTTATGGATTCTGTATAGCATGACCTGCACAAGGGTTCATATTCATCCTTCTCGCCTAATAACACCAATTTTTCACTTTTTATTTTGCGATGAGAATAATGAGCCAGATTTCCGCATTTCATACATATCGCGTGCACTTTAGTAACATATTCAGCTGTAGCCAATATAGCAGGAATTGGGCCAAAAGGAACGCCACGAAAATCCATATCTAATCCTGCCACGATGACCCGTTTTCCCATTTCGGCCAATTGATTACAAACTAGTACGATATTATCATCAAAAAACTGTGCTTCGTCAATACCAACTACATCTGCATCGGAAGCCAATAAAAGAATGTTTGATGAAGATGTTACTGGAGTGGATAAAATGGCATTCTCGTTGTGAGACACCACATGATCTTCGGAGTACCTGTTATCAACAGTGGGTTTGAAAATCTCTACTTTCTGGCGAGCAATACGGGCGCGTTTGAGACGGCGGATGAGTTCTTCCGTTTTACCAGAAAACATACTTCCGCAAATCACTTCAATCCACCCCTTTGTCCGAGTCTCAGTAGGTCTTTCCTCAAAAAACATTTTTATTGTTCAGGATTTAATTTTCTTTCGTTATTTTTACAAAAATAAACAAATAGTTTTGCTTTTGATTTGTTCGTTATAATTTTTAAAAGAATCGTACATGAAACTTACCGGAAACTTTTCAGAATTGTTAGAAAACCTTGATAACATAGGTTTGACTATCTCGAAAACCAGTTTATCTTCCATTGAAAAAGACATTATCCTGGAAAAAATCCGGATTGTATACGAAAATATTATTTTAAAAGGAAATTCGACTGAGGGTCCAAATAACATCACTAAATCTATCATTCAAGAACCTGTCGAAATTGCTGATGAAATCGTGGTTTCCACCCCTATCGACATCATTCCTGAGCCAGAACCCCAACCAGAACCTGTTAAAGAAATTGAAGAAATAATTACTGATAATGAACCCGTTATAACACCTGAACCAGTAATTACAGAAAATATTCCTCCGGTGGAACCCTTGGTTGAAATGAAAACAGATGAACCAATCATAGTTAATAATGAAAAATCAACATTATCCGACAAATACATTACAAACTCGGCATCAACATTGGGTGAAATGTTGACTAAACTCAAAGCACACAACGATGTTACTTCGCGGCTAAAAATGATGCCCATTACCAATCTTAAAACGGCCATCAGCATTAACGACAGGATTATGTTTTCCCGTGAGCTTTTTGGAAATAACAGCGAACTATATCACAGCACTATCGACGAAATAAACAAATTGGAACAACTAGAACAAGCTATGGACCTGCTCAGTGGTAAAATTGATTTTGAAAAGCCAAGTGAATCTATTGAAAAATTCATGGAGATTTTATATCGCCGTTTTTTGACCACGGATACTTCGCTGAAATAAATCTGACTAAAACAGCATTCCCTCTTTGCGGTTTTCGAAGAATTAACTTTTCATCCACACAAATTACATATATGTATGAAGTGAGACTTCGGTCAAACTTCATTCTTATTTCACATTCAACATATTCAAAAAGTTAATGTAGTATTCGCAAAACATACAGATAAAGGAAAGAATAGGACAACAAAAAACGGGCATTTAGCCCGTTTCTTGTTTTATTTCTATGTGTAGTACTTACTGAACGATGAACTTACCAGTAGTCTTTTCTCCATTAATAAGAACTGAATACAGATAAATACCTGCTTTCATATCGTTCCTGTTAATGTTGACTTTATATTCTCCAGCAGGAACTTTTGCTCTGCTTTCTTTCATTATAATACTTCCTCTCATATCGTATACTACGATATCAACAGAACCAGATTGAGGAAGATTACATAAAATAGTCGCCTGATCGATCATAGGATTAGGATAAACATTAACAGAAGTT
>PHDH01000115.1 GCA_002840935.1 Bacteroidetes bacterium HGW-Bacteroidetes-21
GTTTTTCTCGAAGCCAACAGTTTTATTTCTAACACTTATACTGTTTCAGATTCTTATTCCAACCCGTCTCTGGGAAATCACGCGGTAGAAGGATGTTCAGATGGACTCTTTACTTTTACTTTACCTTCTCCGGCTACATCTCCCGTTACCATAGGTTATACGGTATCAGGAACCGCTACCAACGGAACTGATTATGCGCCTATACAAAATTCGGTGACGATACCTGCAGGACAAAGTTCGGCTGTGGTTACCATTGCTCCTGTTAATGATGGAATTGTCGAAGGAACAGAGTCTGTGATATTTTCCTATATGAATGGTTGTACGCCCGAGTCGGATACTATTTATATTGTCGATAATAGTCCGCTTTCACTGAATATGGGAACAAATGTCACCACCTGTCCGGGCGGATCTGCCACGATTTCTGTTGCAGCAAGCGGAGGTGTAATCCCTTATCAGTATATCTGGAGCAACAGTGCAGGAACATCCAGTTCTGAAAATGTTAGTCCCCCGGCTACTACGGTGTATACTGTCACAGTCACAGATCTTTGCGGTTCGACAGCTTCTGGTAATCAAACGGTGACTATTTCAACATTTACAACGGATGCCGGAAGCGACCAGAATATATGCAGCGGAATTAATGCCATACTTACAGCTACTAATGGCGGAACTTATTTATGGAGTAATGGTGGAAATTCGGCCACCATTTCTGTAAGCCCTTCTGTAACGACAACCTATGTTGTCACAGTGACTTCCGCGGGTTGTACGGCAATAGATTCCGTCGTTGTAAATGTTACCACTTCGCCTGTTGTCAATGCCGGACCTGACCAAAGCCTTTGTGTCCTGAGCTATCAGTTGCAAGCTATCCCTTCTATAGGCGCCGGCACATGGACTATGATTTCTGGACCTGGTACAGCTCTGTTTTCCGACCAAAGTTCGCCCACATCCAATGTAGACGTGACTGTTCAGGGAAGCTATGTCTTTAGCTGGACAGAAGACAACAATGGTTGTAGCAATTCGGACAATGTCTCCCTTGTGTTTTCGACCCCACCTTTGGCCAATGCTGGTACTGACAGTTCGATGTGTTCATTGAATTGTACCTTGCAAGCGATTCCTTCGGTAGGAACTGGCATCTGGACTTCTTCAGGCCCCGGACTGGCTACTTTTTCAAATGCCAGTAATGCAAACACTCAGGTTACCGTCGATGCCAGTGGTACGTATTTGTTTATTTGGACAGAAACGAACGGAACCAGTTGTGTTAGTGCGGATACCGTACAAATATTATTCTTTCAACCCATTGCCAATGCAGGGCCAGATATTGCTGTTTGTCAGTTAAATACTTCGTTAGGAGCTATTCCAAGTGTTGGAATCGGTAGTTGGAGTCAAATATCCGGAGCAGGAACAGCCTCAATAGCCGATCCAAGTAATCCCAATACGTCAGTTATTGCACCATTACAGGGAACCTACGTCTTTGAATGGCTCGAAACCAATGGCGGCAGTTGTTTTAGTGCTGATCAGGTATCCGTTGTTTTTACTTCTATGCCTTCCGCCAATGCCGGAGTAGATACTTCTTTGTGTCAGTTGAACTATGCGCTCCAGGCAATTCCAAGTATCGGCACTGGAACCTGGACATATTCCGGATTGGGTTCAGCGTCTTTTCAAAATATTCACTTGACAACCACTTTGGTAAATGTTAGTATTAGTGGTGCTTACAATTTTATCTGGACTGAAGATAATGGCCATGGTTGTATGGATTCGGATACTGTGCAGGTTCAATTGACACAAACGCCCACTTCGATTTTCACTGCTTCACTCATTGCTTGTTTTGGAGATTTTTCAACCCTAAATTACACTGGAACTGGAAACGCGCAATCGTCGTATCAATGGAATTTTTCTAATGGAAATGTAAGCCCGGGTGTTGGTTCCGGTCCTCAGGCGATCACATGGAATGCTTCGGGTGTTTATTCTGTCTCGCTTCAGGTGTCGCTCAATGGATGCAATTCTGTAGTTACTACGTTGCAGGTATCTGTTCCTCCAGAACTTGATGCCCAAATTTCAAGTACAGATCTACTTTGTAATGGTTCGGAATCAGGAGAGATAGAGCTTACAGTAACCGGGGGAACGCCGCTAAGTTCAGGTGATAATTATTTTTACGTGTGGAGCAATGGCTATCATAGTGAAGATATTACGGGGGTGCCTCAGGGTTTTTATGCTGTCACAATTACAGATGCCAATGGTTGCAATGTATCCAGAAATACAACGATACACGAACCTCCTCAATTGTCACTTGATGTAACACTTCCACAATTTATATGTCCGGGAGCAACAGTACCCTTGACCATTTACCCTGTGGGAGGGACTTTTCCCTATGCCTATTTCTGGAATGGAACATCATCAGCAGCGACAATTACTGTTTCGCCTTCACAAAATTCAACTTATACTTGTTATGTGACCGATGCTAATGGTTGTCAAAGTCAGATGGCTTCAACTACCGTTTCAATTTTTCCTCCTATGGATATTATTGCTGCTGTGAATCAGGATTCTGTTTGTCAGGGCGAGTCTGTCGTAGTTACGTATCAGGTCACGGGAGGTGCGGGTGAACCATACACAGTAACTGGGTCTGATGGCAATGTTTTACACTCCCCCTATTTGTATTACCCTGAAATTAATTCATCATTTGTCCTGACCGCGACCGATGCATGCCCACAAACAACCTCAACAAATTTGCCCATTTTTGTTTACCCGGCTCCTCCCAATGCCTTTTTAGCCGATTCGGTGGAGGGTTGCCAGCCTTTTTCGGTCAGTTTTATCGAAATAAATGAGGATTTAGGTCAGTCTTATGTCTGGGATTTTGGTGATAATACGAATCTAAGTCTTGCGAAAAATCCGGAGCATACCTATACTACCTACGGTACTTTTGATGTCTCCCTTGTTGTAACTTCCCCCGATGGATGCAAAACGGTCAATATTGTTGAAGATTTTATAACTGTTTATCCGAAACCCAATGCACTTTTTACCTACGATCCATCTATTGTCTCAATAATAAAACCTATCGTCACTTTCCATAATATTTCTGAATGGGGCTATGAATATAACTGGAGTTTTGGTACCGGCGACTCTTCCTCTGCTATTAATCCAGAATATTGTTTTCCCGGCGTGGGTGCATATCCTGTGTCACTTATTGCTGTCAGTGAATTTGGGTGCAGGGATACAGCTGTAGTTATTATTCCAGTGAAGGATGAAATTAGTTTTTATGCGCCCACTGCCTATAGTCCCGATAACGATGGAACCAATGACGTATTTTATGGCTATGGTTATGGAATCGATCCGGGGGCCTTTTATCTCGCAGTATATGATCGCTGGGGGCAAGTTATCTGGGATACAAAAATCTGGGACAGCAGTCTTTCCCGTTCCAGCGGTTGGGATGGCAGGAATAAGTCGGGGAATTTGGTCAAAAATGATACCTATACTTGGTTATGTGTCTTCAATAATCTCTACGGAAACAGAACCGAGAAAGCAGGCACTGTGACCGTAATTCGTTAAAACTAAAAATCAGAATAGTTGTTGTCATTATAAAAATATGTCATTATCTTTCGAAAAATACATGGTATGAAATATCTCTTTGTCCTCGTTTTTATCTGTCTTTTCATTTATTCTTCTGCTCAGGAAGAAAAAAAAGTATGGACAAAAGCCAAAGTCGAAATACGTGAAGACGGTTTGGCCCGTATGTCAAAACTGGGCATTGCTGTAGACGATGGTTATATTAAAAAAGGGGAATTCATTATTCGTGATTTTTCTGCCCAGGAAATGAATCTTCTGCAAGAAAATGGATTTGTATTTGAAGTGTTGGAACCCGATGTACAGAAGTACTATAAAGATCGAAACAAAACAGGAAAAAAAAAAGAAGATGCTGTTTCAAAAAGCATAATGAGCCTGAGTTGTCAGAATAGCGGTTATGCCGTGCCCCAGAACTTTTCATTGGGTTCTATGGGTGGTTTTTTTACGCTGGCCGAAATTAATGCGCAGCTCGATAGCATACGACTTCGTTTTCCTACATTGGCTTCACAAAAAATGCCTTTAAGTTCTACCATTACGACATATGAAGGGCGCGTACCGAATTTTATCCGTCTTTCAAATAATCCCGATGTGTTGCAAACCAAACCCCGGCTTATGTATGTGGGTCTGACCCATGCCCGTGAACCCGCAGGGATGCAGCAGTTGTTTTATTTTATGTATTATTTGTTAGAGAATTATGCTCAGGATAAGACCGTACAATTTATTCTCGATAATTGTGAAATTTATGTAGTTCCATGTTTAAATGTAGATGGTTATTTGTATAATCAAACAACAGATCCATCGGGTGGTGGAATGCATCGTAAGAATGTGTCTCCTAATGGTTCTTCGAATCAGGGCGTGGATCTAAACCGGAATTATGGCTATCAGTGGGGATATGACGACGTTGGTTCATCTCCTGATCCTTCGATGGATACTTATCGTGGAACAGCCGGTTTTAGCGAAGCCGAAACGCAGATGATGAAAGCCTTTTGTGAAGAGTATCAGTTTACTTTGGGTATTGATTACCATTGTTATAGTAATGTTTTGCTTTTTCCCTGGGGATATACTTCCGATTTATTGACACCCGATTCTTCATTGTATAATGCGTATTCTGAATTAATGACAAGGCAAAACGCATACCCCTATGGAACTCCCAGTCAGGCACTGGGATATAATGGCAATGGTGGAGCTTTCGATTGGTTCTATGGCGAGCAGACAACCAAGCCCAAAACTATCTGTTGGAGCCCCGAAGCTGGGAATGCTACCGACGGCTTCTGGCCTCAGATTTCTCGAATACAGGATATTTGTTCAGTTAACCTCGAGGCAAATCTCTTCATGGCTTTGTTTGCAACCGATTATGCTATGATTACAAATAGCTCTTCTGAGTTTATGCCTGCTTCCGGTTATGTCTACTTTGATATCAAAGGACTCGGAATGCAGCTCCCGGCAAACTATACTATTAGTTTAATGCCTGTAGGTACTGCCATTCAGTCGGCCCCCGCACCGAGAGTCGTTAATAATATAAATTTGCTTGAGACCCGCACAGATTCTGTTTGGATTAACCTTCAACCGGGTTTGCAGAATGGTGATTTAATTCGGTACTATTATCAGGTACAGTCTGGTATGGGCATTTTTGTGAGCGACACGATTACTCAGATATATGGTCAGCCAAATATTATTTTTTCTGACGATTGCAATAACATCGCCAACTGGACAACGACAACATGGAATGTCACCTCATCGACGGCATGCAACGGAGATTATTCGTTGACAGATAGTCCCTCGGGAAACTATTCGGATTATACCACCCGAACCATTACGCTGACTCAATCTCTCGATCTGACCAGTTATACTTTTGCAGCTTTGACCTATTGTGCCCGCTGGGACGTGCTGGCCGGAACGGATTATGTGGAAGTGGCAGTGTCGATCAATAATGGCACAAGCTGGACAGCACTATGTGGAAAATATACCAAACCTTTGTCGGTTAACAGTGGAAATCCCGGCTATGACGGAACCCAATTGACTTGGATCGATGAATTCGTCTCCCTTGAAGATTATGTGGGACAATCGGTGAAAATTCGATTTAAATTGAAGGCCGGATTTGCTTTTGGTGTATCGAACGATGGTTATTATTTCGATAATTTTCAGGTGTTGGGTATATTACCGACGGGAGTCAATACTTTAATGCAGGATAAAAATCTGAATCTTTGGCCAAATCCGGCAGGTGATATTTTAAATGTAGGTATGCATGACGTACAAGGCAAACAATTTCGATATAAAATTTATACCGTGGATGGGCGTTGTGTTGATTCTGGAATTTCTTTACTGGGGCAAATAGCTATTTCGCAGCTGGAAAAAGGAATTTACTTTTTAGAAGTATCAAATGGCTCTTCTACAAGTCGTGAGTCCTTTGTAAAAGAATAAAAAAGTGCAGCAACGTATTCGTTACTACACTTTTTAAAATGGCGTTTAATTAGAAGCGAATTTTTATACTGGCAAATAATTCCCGTCCAGGACCTGGTTGGTATGAGTTGCCATCGGGATCGGGTTCGGTAAAGGCCATGTATTTTGTATCGGTTAAGTTACGTGCGAAAACACTGAGTTCGCCTTTAATAGACCAAATCTGCCACTGATACGATAACCTTGCGTGAAACATACTGAATCCGTCCTGCCAGTTTTGATAGATGGTGGGATCGAGTTCTCCGCTATATGCTTTGGCATCTGTGTAAATTGCCCACTCTGACTGATATTCGGCACTCATACTGACCTTAAAGTTCTTGGTGATGGTATAAGTCACTTCCGAATAAAGCTGATGTTTGGGCGAATTGGGCAGATATTGACCGTCGGCGGGTGGGGTGGTGAGTACGTAGGCTGTGTCGGTATAAACTGGATCTACAGTAGCCGAAGTATATTTGTAATCGGCAAATGTGTAGGCTAGTTGCAGACTCAGATTTTTTAGAATGTTGTACGAAATGTAGGTTTCTACTCCTGTTCTGGTGCTGTTTCCTGCGTTTCCGTAAAAAACTTCCTGATTTCCTCTGCCTACTTGTTTGAATCTGAAAAAGTCGTTTTCTGTGTTCATGCTGAATCCGGTTATTTCATAATACAGTTTGTCGGCCCAGAAACCACGAATTCCCAGTTCAGTGCAGGTGGAAGTAGCGGGTACGAGGTGGGTATTAAATCCGGAATAGCCTACGGGGTTGTTGGCAAGTTCTTCGGTGGAAGGTGGTGTGAATCCCTGACTCCAGTTGGCAAATACAGTGAGTGCCTCAGTAAAATTATAACTGGCGCCAATGCGAAGTGAAGTCTCCGAGAAATTTTTTGAAGTAGTAGAAGAATCAGCAGCCACCATTTTATTCGTCAGTTCGTTTTGCATGTCGTCGTAACGAACGCTGCCAATAAGGCTGAATTTATTTAAATCCATTTTGTATAAGGCAAATAGGCCGCTGCTTTGCTGCGAAATAATCTGATTTGCCATTAAACTATCAGTTTCAATGTTGTCGTCGGCAATACTTTCAACTCTGTTAGGATTACTTGCACTTTGGAGTTTGTAAACGTTCATGTTCTGCCATTTCATATCTGCTCCGAGGCTTATCGTGTTCTTTATTTTCTCGGTATTCAGGTGCAGATTATACTGTGCATTAAAACCAGGATTTGTCACTGTGCGATATTCAGCACATCGGTTACTGGTTTCTTTGTATTCCCATGAGCGCAGATAAGACGAAGCTTCGATTTCCTGTTTCTCAGTCAGTTTATAAATACCGTGAAATCCCATAGTATTTCGACTTGTTTTTTGATATTCGTTAAATGGACAGGCATCGGGATTGGCTTGAAGCAAATTGTCAAACTGCTGGCGATTCAGCCCTTCGGGGTTTTGCTGAAAATAGTCGGTATGCGAAATGATTTGTGTGAATGAGAATTTTTCGGAGGGATTGAAGTTTACTTTTTCATAGAGTTTATTACTCCAAAACCCCTGATGGTCGCGATAACCATCACCGTCGGTACGGGAAAAGCTCACGCGATAATCGGTGGATTCTTTTCGCCCGTCGAGTTGAATGAGTGATTTGGTAAAGCCATTGGAGCCAATGGTTTGACTGATGTTTCCTTCGAGTGTTTTCAGTCCGCCGTCCTGAGTCGTGATGTTTAAAATCCCAGCAGCGCCACCGCTTCCATACATACCGGCAGCCGGTCCTCTTAACACTTCAATCTTCTGAACTGTAGACCAATCGACATCGTATAAATCGGGAGCAAAACCCGAAGGGTCGTTAACAGGTATTCCATCCAGAAGGATGCCAATACCGCGTAATCCTCTTTCGGTTAAGATGCCTTGTCCGCGAATGGAAACATGAACGCGTTCTCCGTCATGCTGATTGTCAATGCGTACACCAGGAACCAGTCTCAGTGCTTCTTCTACACCAATTCCTTTGGGTATAATAGATAATGCCTCGGGTGTTACAAGTGAAACAGAGCCGGGATTGTTTTTTAATAAAATGGGCAGCTTGTTCGAAGTAATAATAACTTCGTTTAATTTAATTGTTTTAGTCGTGTCTGGTGGAATGTTTTGCCCGATTAATAAGCCACCTATGCACATCATATGTGCAACGACAAATATTCGTTTTTTCATTTAAGTTTTGTTATAGGTTCACTATGGAGTACCTCAAAACATCTCTACTATTCGCAGAGAATATTGACGCACTCGATTGAAAAATGAAACGAAATATTCATTTAACCTGAATGACTTTTTCTGGTCAACGGATTAATTAACGATTTTGAAAAATCAGGTGAATGAATATGTGAGATTTTGTTTGGGTGGAGGAGATGGGATTTTCGGGTTATTTGATTTATAGAAAGAGATTTTACCTATGAAAATTCTGTCTGTGGATTTTAAACAACAAAGCTTATTTTGAATTGGAGAAAAGAAATTGGTTATAGATGTTCTCTTTAGTCTCTTTTGAATATCGCCTCTTTTATTATTGTTTTTGTTGAAATTGGCAATGAGTAGTTTTTCTTTTTTGTCATTTATACAATAATAATACTTTTTCTGGAGTATGATTTTCGAACGAACTACATCAAACATTTCACCCTGATATTTGAATTCTTTCTGGGGCTTTTCCCACTGTAATGCCGATTCGTCGTTAAGAGGTACTACAATTAATGTTAGCTCATTGTCTTTTAATCCTTTCCTTATTTCTCTTTTAATGTCTTTTTGATTGGCGTTCTGTAAGTATAGAAACCAAAGATAATGCCCGCCGGAGTTGAAGATGAAAGTAATTACTAAAATTAAAGAAATAAACTTTTTCAATTTTGGGTATATTATTCTGGTCTGGAGTGACAAATATACTAATGGTTTTTAATTCTACCAATGAAAAACAGTCCGTTTTTTCTATAAGAATAAACGGTGTTTATTGGACAAAAAAAAAGGGGCGAAGCCCCTTAAATTATGATTAGTTAAATATAAATTTATCTTTACCTGTTTGACAGAAGGCGCATTTTTCGTCAACATTATTTGCATCATAAGTGTTTCCACAAACGGGACAAACAGCATAACTGAAAGATAATTTGCTTTCGTTTCCACCTTCCAACGCTTCGATGGCTTTTTGATAAAATTGCAGGTGTTTTTTTTCAGTATCAAATGCCCAGGAGAATGATTTTTCAGCTTTTTCAGCTTTCTCTTCTTTGGCATCTGCCAAAAACTGAGGATACATTTTTTGTATCTCATAGGTTTCTCCGTTGATTGCTTCCCTTAAGTTTTCGGCTGTTGTTTTTACTTCAAATTCCGGTGTGAAAGCATCCATTTTTTCACCCATTTCTTCTAAAGCCTTGGTGTGATTCTCAGCATGTATTGCTTCTGCCTTTGAAGCTGCATCGAAAAATTTTGCAATTGTATCATAGCCTTCTTCAATAGCTTTTTGCGAAAAAGCAGCATACTTTGCGCTTGCGGTTGTTTCTCCGGTAATACCGTCTTTAAGATCTGCAATTGTTTTAACAGGTTTAGGCTGATTGCAACTAGTAAAAGCAATCATTCCAGCCAATGCGAAAAATAAAAGGTTTTTCATTGTTTTAGATATTTAAAAAATTAAAGTTAACAATTAAAGTGGCATCATGTAATTATATACAAGATTTCCTCCGTAAAATCCGGTTAGAGATACGGAAACTGTTGCCATTCCATATAGTAACAACGCCAGCCATTTTAAGCCAGAATTTTCTTTATTTTTTGCTTTCAGATATATTCTGAGTAGGGAAGTGACAATTAAAAGACCTAATGTAATTACAGCAAACATTTCGTGAGTTTCCTTCACTTCACCGGCTATTCCTGCCATTTCCGAAGTGAAAAGTACTCCTGTAAGCCATGCAGCTACCGCAGACAACGTACCAATGATTAATAGATAAAAACCAGTTTTTGTCAAACAGGCTTCTTTTTTAAAAAATAATGAAGCAGAATCAGCTAAAAACCCAAAGACGACTAATGCAATTGGGAAATGCACCAGCATAGGATGAAAATGACTTGTTGAAAACATAAATATTAATTCTAATTAGTTAACAAATGTAAAGTAAAAGAACTAATAAGCAAATATGTTTTACAAATTCGTTTTATAAAAATTTGTTAAATTTCGTAAATAGATAAAATAGCCTGATGTGTGCCAGGCTATTTTAATCGATGTGTCAATAACGCAAATGACTTCTATAAGTAATCGTCTATTTCATTATTTAGGTGACAGGAATCCTGTGGTTCTGCGTGGATATAGACTTCACATCGTGGAATCAGATCATTCAAACCACTTTCAATTTTGTCACAAATTTCATGAACTTGTTTTAGACTTAAATCGGGGTCTAAGTGTATATTGAATTTAATAAAAGTATCTGCACCTGCTACACGAATCTTAAGGCTGTGAAAATGTTTAACATCCGGATAACTTTTTAATGCTTCTTTGACCTTTGGAATTATATTTTGTGGCGCCTTGTCTAATAATACATCCACAGCTCTTTTTCCAAGTTTGTATGACACCACCAGAACAATCACTGCTACAGCTAATGCAGAAATGGAATCTGCAAAATAGAACCCAAAATTTGCACAAATTAATCCTAGCAAAACAACAGCTGAACTCCATATGTCTGTTGAAAAATGTAGTGCATCAGCCTCTAACGCCTGACTGTTGTGTTTTTTTGCTACTTTGTATAACATGCGAGAACGATTTATGTCAATAAGGATTGAACTTATTACAACGACATAACTCCACACTGTTACTTCAATATGTGTGTTACCCGAAATGAGCCTGCTTAATGCTTCGTAAACGATCCATACGCAAGTTATCACTAATAAAATTGTTTCTAAAAAAGCAGAGAAATTCTCAATTTTTCCATGTCCGTAATGGTGATTATTATCGGCTGGTTTATCGGAAACTCTTACAGAAAAATAGGTGATTACAGCTGCAATCAAATCAAGCCCTGAATGCAGTGCTTCTGAAAGAATACCCAAACTTCCAGTTAAGATACCAACAACCAACTTGAATCCTGTTAAAAAAATGGCGGCAATGACTGAAATTAATGCCACTCTGGTTTTTTCCTGTACCATCGTTATACATATTTATATATTAAAACTTGCAGAATATCTGCGAAAAAAAAGAAAGGAAAGAATGTTGGTTAAGCGTTTTTAGGAGGCTGCCAGACGGAAGAGTGGCTAACTTCATTAATCCCAGATGAGATTCGTGGTACTATGCCTTGAACCGAGATTGAGTTAAGAATATTATTCTTAGAATTATACAATAGATTATCGTCTCCTGGATTATCAGACCCAGAATGAATATGCTCAGCAATGTTCGAAAATTCAATCTGGGCGGTGAAATGTTTGTGTGAAAAGGGGTTGTTGAAAAAATTACAGTCAGATAAAACCAATGCTATTACCGGCAATAAAATAAAAAGAATACGATAATTATTACTTG
>PHDH01000116.1 GCA_002840935.1 Bacteroidetes bacterium HGW-Bacteroidetes-21
GAATCCTGATATAATATTTTAAAAGCAAAATAATTTGAATTTATCATGGCAACATCAGCGGCAGTCTGTTGATATTTGTTTGTGATTTTAACATCCGCTTTATTTTGGATTAAATACTTCATCATAATAGTATCTCCATACATGGAAGAAACCATCAAGGGTGAATAACCTTGATAATTTTGACTATTAATATCGGCACCTCTTATAAGCAGTTCATAAACAAAATCTGCATTACCACTATATGCAGCTAACCATAATGCAGTTTCTCCAGATACGTTTTTTAGATTCACATCTGCCCCATATTTCAACAAAAGGGTCACTTCTTTTCTCAGCCCATAAACACAAGCCAGCATTAGTGCCGTGTTTCCAGCTCCATCACTCAGGTTTACATTTGCCCCTCGATACAACAGATACTCTGTTATGGCTGTTTTTTGGTTGATCACCGAAGTAATCAATGCGGGCTTTTCTCCAGGAACCGTTTTATTTATGTCAGCTCCATTAGCTACCAATATTTTCACAATGGGTAAACGTCCTTCCTGAACAGCATACATCAAAGCAGAAATTCCATCCGAAGAAACGGCATTCACATCAGCACCTTCTTTCAATAAACGCAGGGTATACTCTTCTTCGCCTCGCCATGCCGCCATAATTAATTCGAAGTCGATATCCAGACTATCCTTAGTTTGTGTTGTATCTATAGAGAGTGTATCTGTTTGAGCAGACAATGAGAGGCTTAAAAGACATAGATATAAAAGCAAATATTTCATTTTATGCTAGTTATTACAATTTCTGTTCTTCGATTCAACGCTCGGCCTTCACTTGAAGTATTATTGGCATTTGGCTGGGAGTATCCAAGACCAACACTGGTCATTCTTGTGGCAACAATCCCGTTTTTTAAAAGGTAATCCTGTACAGTTTTGGCTCGATTCTCTGACAATATCTTATTATGCTCCTCCGATCCCTGATTATCCGTATGCCCATTAATCTGAATCGAAACTCCTGCATGAGATTTTAAAAACTTAACCAGTTTATTTAATTCAAAATCTGAAGCCGATTTCAAACTATACGAATCTGTTTCAAAATAAATATTTCTGAGCGTCATGGCTGCCCCTTTAGCGATAGGAGTCAGAGGAATCTCTTTAGTAAAAGGTTGAGACTCGCTCCCTTCCCCGGCAATAAAAGTTCCGGAATAAAAAAGATAACCCTTATGATTTACATATACAGCCATTTCTCCCACAGCAGATAAACAGACCATAAAATTACCATCGACATCTGCTTTCCCACGGAATACTTCGGAAGTTGAACTCAAAACAGACAATTCTACTTCGCCCTGCAAACTTTTTCCTGTTACTTCATCGTAAATATGACCTTTCACCCAATAGGTTTTTTGAGGTCGCGCTTCGGGATACAATTCAAACGAATAAATATCCAGACCTCCAAGTCCCTCTTTTCTTTCAGAAGAAAAATAAGCAATATTGCCCTGAGGACTGACAATCAAACTCATATCATCCTTCAATGTATTTATAGGATATCCAATATTTACTGGAGTTGACCATTTTCCGTCAGTATCCAGCCGGGATAAAAAGATATCATACCCACCCACACCCGGATGTCCTTTGCTGGCAAAATAAAAAGTTTTACCATCGGGATGAATGAAAGGAGAAATCTCAGGTTCATCTGAATTAATTACTTTACCCATGTTAACCGGTGTTGCCCATCGCTCGTAACTATCTTTCTGAGAATACCATATATCTGTTCCGCCAGTAGTTCCCTTTCTATTACTTGCAAAATACAAAGTATTTCCGTCTGGAGAAAGAGAAGGCTGAGAATCCCACCAAATAGAATTCACTACGGCCCCCATATTAATAGGAACAGTCCATTTCCCATACTTAAAATAGGAAATATACAAATCACACGTGCCATAAGAATCATTTCGATTACAGGCAGTAAAAACAAATGTTTTGCCATCGGCAGAAAGACAATGGGCTCCTTCATTATTGGATGTATTAATACTCTTTCCCAAATTTTCAGCCTTCATCCATTGTCCATCATTATTTTTTAAACAATAGAAAAAATCTTCGTTAAACTCATCTTTTCCGCTTGCATTATTAACTCCCAAAGGCAATTTACGAGTAATAAACATAACCGACTCATCAACAGAAAATGAAGGCAAATATTCGTCCGAAGTGCTATTCACAGCGACCCCCATATTTACAGGATTAAAAGGGACAGTCTTCTTCATAATATCGATTGAACTCTGACATTTTTGTTTCATTTTCTGCGCCTTATTACGCAGATCTGATTTCACAAACTGATTCTTAAGAAACAAATCGTACTGTACAATTGCCATTGGCATCTCTCCCAACTCATACAAAGTATTCCCATACAAGAAAATAAATTCGGGTGTTTCTTGCCCAAGATTATTGGAAGCTTTGCGATATAAGTCACTCAATGCCTGAATCTTATCATGATCGACATAAATATCAGCCAAAACAAAATAAACTTCCTTATATGTGCTATCCTGGGTAAGAATTTCACGTAATAATGCTGCAGCCTTCCCTTCCTCTTTATTATAAATCATTTTACGCGCCATCATTAACTTAGTCTGAAGCTCCTGACTTTGCGCAAAGGTGACTACATTCACCAATATAAAAAGGGCTAAAATGTATAGTCTATTCATATCTCATTAACGGTTTAAAAGTACGAAATATCATCTTAAAGTCATAAATTTTATAAAAAACTGGAGAATAGTGATTGACTCAAAATGGGTTTTCGCATAATTCATTACTTTTGCAATACTAATATAATGGATATGAATTACGATGTTATTGTTATCGGAAGCGGCCCCGGAGGTTATGTGGCAGCTATCAGAGCGTCACAATTAGGATTAAAAACTGCAGTTATAGAAAAAGCCGAACCCGGTGGCATATGTCTGAACTGGGGTTGTATTCCCACCAAATCGCTTTTGAAAAGCGCTCAAGTTTTCGAATATTTCAAACATTCCGCCGAATATGGCATTCAGGTCGATGGTCAGGTAAAAGCAGATTTTACTAAAGTCGTTGAACGCAGCCGTAACGTTGCAGCCGGCATGAGTAAAGGCATACAATTCCTTTTTAAAAAGAATAAAATTGATATTATTGAAGGACACGGCAGCATTAGCCAGCCCGGCATCGTTGAGGTGAAAATGAATGATGGTAGCCAACAGACTATAGAAGCCAAACATATCATTCTTGCAACGGGTGCCCAAAGCCGTGAGCTTCCAAATCTCAAACAGGATGGCAAAAAGATCATCGGATACCGTCAGGCACTGACCTTACCCGCTTTACCCGAAAGCATGATTGTTGTTGGTTCGGGAGCCATTGGAAGTGAGTTTGCCTATTTTTATCAGACCATGGGCACCAAAGTGACCCTGGTTGAGTATCTACCCAACATTGTTCCCCTCGAGGAAGAAGAAGTAAGTAAACAACTCGAACGTAGTTTTAAAAAGACCGGCATGGAAGTACTAACCGGATCGTCTGTCGAAAGCGTTGACACCTCAGGTGATTTATGCAAAGTGACCATTAAAACACCCAAAGGCGAAGAAATACGTGAGGCTGCTATTGTTCTTTCCGCCGTTGGCATTACCCCAAATCTCGAAAATATTGGATTGGAAGCAAACAAAATTGAACTTGATAAAGGAAAAATTAAAACAGACGAATATTACCGCACCAATGTGCCCGGTATTTATGCTATAGGTGACATTATCGGAGGTCAGGCATTGGCTCACGTAGCATCTGCCGAAGGAATTATTTGTGTCGAAAAAATTGCAGGACTGGATCCTCATCCCCTGAATTATGGCAATATTCCATCTTGCATTTATACTACTCCTGAAGTTTCTTCTGTGGGAATGACAGAAAAAATGGCCATTGAAAAAGGCTATGAAATAAAAATTGGCAAATTCCCTTTCTCAGCCTCCGGTAAAGCAAGTACATCTGGAGCTAAAGAGGGTTTCGTTAAATTAATTTTCGACGCCAAATACGGAGAACTTCTTGGCGCACATATGATTGGCTACAATGTAACCGAAATGATTGCTGAATTGGTTGTTGCCAGAAATCTTGAAACTACCAGTCACGAAATTATCAAATCCGTTCACCCGCACCCCACCATGTCCGAAGCCATTATGGAAGCGGCTGCCGCAGCTTATGGTGAAGTTATTCATTTATAATTCTTTTATGAAGTATTTTCTTTTTATTCTTGTCGCCGCTGTCTTTACTTCCTGCTCTTTTGAACAGGTTGATATTGGAAGCATAAAATCTGTCAACGTCAATTCAGTATCTAAAGAAAGTATTGATCTTGAAGTCAATTTGCCTGTTAAAAATCCCAACAAATGGGGTTTTACCTTGTCGTCAGTAGATCTTTCCCTGCAACTTGGCGGCGTTGAAATGGGCAAAGTGAAACAAAAAGGAAATACCCATATTAAAGCAAATTCGGATGAGGTTTACCCCGTACGTTTTCAAATTAAATTTAAAGACTCCTTTGAAGGAATACCTAAACTTATTACCGGAATAATGCTTGGCAAAAAGATGGATATCAGCGCAAAAGGCGAAATAACTGTCAGAAAATTCCTTTTTACAAAAAAGTTTGAAATCAACGAAAAGAATCCCGTCAATATCTTTAAAAAATAAAGGGATAAAACATGATACCACTGAGTGAAGCAATACAGACCGTTTTATCAAAAGCCATTACCGGAAATAGTGAAAAAAGAAATTTACTGGATTCATTAGGATATGTTACTGCTGAAAATATTTACAGTGATATCTTCATGCCTCCTTTCGACAAATCGGCTGTCGATGGATTTGCTTGCCGCAGAGCCGATTTTCCCGGGCCATTGACGATATTGGAAACCATTCCAGCCGGACAATTACCAACAATGACTATCACTCCCGGAACCTGCTCCCGAATAATGACCGGAGCTAAAATGCCCGATGGAGCCGATTGTGCTGTGATGGTTGAATATACCGAAGTACATGAAAACAAAATGACTTTTACCGGCAGTCAGACTTCAGACAACTTTGCCCGTTTTGGCGAAGACCTGAAAGAAGGTGATCTTATTATTCCTAAAAACACATACATAGAACCTCAGCATATTGCCGTTATGGCTACTGTTGGCTGCACTCAACCTCTGGTGTATCAGAAACCCACTGTGGCCATTTTCTCGACAGGAAATGAGCTCGTAGAACCAACTCTGAAGCCAACCGGAGGCCAGATTCGTAATAGCAACAGCTACCAGCTCATGGCACAATGTCAGGCGATAGGAATTCAAGCCAACTATTGTGGCATAATTCCAGACAACAAGGAAGTTACTCGCAATATGATTAGTGATGCACTGAAAAACAATCAGATCATATTACTCACAGGCGGTGTTTCGATGGGTGATTTCGACTTTGTTCCGGAAATAATGAAAGAACTGGGTTTTGAAATACATTTTGACGCCATCTCTGTCCAACCAGGCAAACCCACAACATTTGCTACTTTAAATGACAAATATATCTTTGGACTTCCGGGAAATCCTGTTTCTTCATTTTTTCACTTCGGAATACTTGTAAAGTCTTTGATATACAAAATAATGAACCACAATTACACGATCCCATCCTATCAACTTCCCATGGCCGAAACATACTTCAGGAGAAAAGCCGAAAGAACAGGACTAATTCCTGCTATCATAAATGATCAGCAAAAAATATCCATTGTCGAATTTCATGGCTCAGCTCATATCAATGCTTTACTAAAAGCCACGGGCTATATCATCCTTGAAAAAGGTCAAAACGAAATAAAAACCGGAGAATATGCCACTTATAGACCCTTTTAACCGAAGAATTAATTATCTCCGGATTTCTGTCACCGACCGCTGTAATTTGCGCTGCGAATACTGTATGCCCGAAGAAGGGGTTCCCATGATACAGCATAAAGACATCCTGAGCTTTGAAGAAATTTACAATTTCACAAAAACTGCCGTTGAAATGGGCATTAACAAAGTTCGAATCACTGGAGGAGAACCACTTGTTAGAAAAGGAATAGTGAATCTTATTGAAATGTTGTCTACTATACCGGGTATTGATGACTTGGGAATGACAACCAATGCTATTGAACTTGAACAATATGCCGACGATCTGGCAAAAGCCGGTCTGGATAGAATTAATGTAAGTCTTGACACACTGAACCCCGAGAAATACAAAAAAATTACACGGGGAGGCGATCTTTCCAAAGCTCTACGAGGAATATTTGCTGCCAACAAAGCCATGCTTCTACCCATTAAGCTGAACTGTGTCGTAAGAAATAATGACGACCTGAACGATGCTAAAGAAATTGAACTCTTTGCCAAAAGGTATGATTTTAAACTCCGCAGAATCTATTTAATGAGTCTGGACAAAGGGATATTTACAAAAGTGGAAGAAGGCGATGGCGGAGATTGTACAAAGTGTAATCGTCTGCGTTTAACAGCCAACGGACAAATAATGCCTTGCTTGTTTTTCAATCAGAAATTTAGCATTAAAGAGATGGGCTATAAGGAAGCTATACTAAAAGCCGTTAAATGTAAGCCTGAAAAAGGAAGTTCTAACGATACAGGAGCTTTTTACAATATTGGGGGTTAAGACAATATTCCCCTTATCGTATTTGCATCACTATTTATTAAAGTTTTCTCCTGCTCTGGAGCCCCATTGATCGTCACTTTGCGTTGCGTCGTTATTATACATGGAATTATTTCTTTCGTGCAGACGACGCTCCCAGTTCTTATCCTGCAATTCGCCAATAGCATCGGAATGGAGCAATTGAAAATCGTTACCCACTATCATGGGATTATAAAAGACAAAACGCTTATTTCTTTGATTTCCTAATGTATAATATTGCCATATCTCATAAGGATAGGCCGTAGGCTCGTGATTAGATTTTTGCAAATCGTTGGGTTCTCCATACTGTAAAAAAACCCTGCCTCTGTCGGATTCATAGCCTTTTTTTATACCAGTTGAAAAAGCTTTGTTTACATAATCCACTTTTAATTTATACAACTTCCATTCTGCTTCCGGTTGCAACCCATTCCTTGACTTCCAAAAGGAATAAAAAATGACCTGTTTCATAGTTGTATCCGTATTCTTAATGACATCTGTTATGACCGATTTTTCACGATCACTTGAAATAGGAAGAATACATTTCAAAAAATCATTTAAGGTATCCAGACTATTCACTTTTTCAATAAACGTATTTTCAATAATCAGGCCATCAAGATTTTCGGGTGTTTCTATAGAAATGCCACCCTGGGGATTACTACGCTGAAAATAGGAACGCTTGGTTGCCAGATTTTTATTGTTTTTATCTATCACATCAACACGGAAATGGTAGTTCCCACTTGGCAGTCCCTCAATATTATATTCAGCTAAAATTGGAATTATCGCAGATGTCTTCATTTTTTTGATGCGAGTGTATGAATCAACATATTGCAAGTCAGATACTCTTTCTATACCATATTTTACTAGAAAGACAGAATCATTGGCAAGCAAAGTGTCGGTGTTATATATTTCCATATACACCGTCAGTTTTTTCATGGATGCAGGAAAAAAATCGTGGACATAGGGAAAGAGATCGAATCCGTTTTTGGAAAAAATACCGGGTGTTTCTGTTGCTTTATATGATTCAATGTATTGTATTCCGGAAAACCCAATATAGCCTTTTTCGATTCCTGCTGTAAACACATCAAGAAAAACTTTTTCTTTGGCTTCAGGTTGATTGATATCCTTAATACGTATTTCAAAATTGTAAATTCCAGGAGCTAATTGAATTCTTTGCTGGTCGATAAAATTAGGAGGAGTATCTCCTTTCTTCATTTTAGGACTTTTCAGATTGTATTTATTGAAAGATTTTACCTGACCGTCCTGCGTAAATAACATGGTGATTTCAACCTCGGCCTGCTGTTCTTCTCCCACATCCATAAATTTCAGCGAAGAACCCATAAAAGCCAAATAGGTTTCGATGTAAGGTTTCTTCTCAATATCATTGAAAAGTGAGTAGTAATAATAAACCTGAACCTCTGCTGCCAACGATTTTAATGTCATCAGAAGAGCTACAACAGATAAAACAACAAACTTTTTCATAGTAATTGATTTCAGACTATAAAGGTAAGAAAAAACTAAACTACTTATCCACCATGATGGATTTAATAACTTTCAACAACTCATCGTATATTCCGGCATTCGAAGCAATTAGCTCCTGCCCAAAAATATAGTCATCTTTCCCTGAGAAGTCGCAAACTTTCCCTCCGGCATTTTTTACCAGCAATACGCCTGCAGCAACATCCCATGGGTGTAGACTATATTCGTAAAATGCTTCGAAACGACCACAGGCGACATAAGCCAGATCGGTTGCCGCACTCCCTAATCGACGTACACCATGAGTGTTATTAAAAAAGTATTCGAGTGTTTTTAGAAAAGGATGTATTCTTTCGTAGTCATAATAGGGAAATCCCGTAGCTATCAGGGAATCGGAAAATTTATCTCTCTCTGTCACCCTGATTACTTTCCCATTCAAATATGCGGCTCCTCCTTGCCAGGTGTAAAAACATTCATCCTGTGTGACTTCATAAACCACAGCCAGTATCACTTCGTCCTTTTCCATAAGGGCAATGCTGACAGCAAATGGGCTCAGTCCATGCAAAAAATTTGTTGTTCCATCCAATGGATCAATAATCCAGTATAACTCCTTATTGGTATGCTCCACCGATTTTTCTTCGACCAAAAAACCCGAATCCGGCAACAACACCGATAGTTTTTCTACCAGCATCTTTTCGGAGGTTTTATCCACATAGGTTACAAAATCGTGAATGCCTTTATATTCTACATTATCAGGAGTAACCACCTGAACCTGACTGCGAATAAAGGCCCCTGCTTCGCGACTTATTTTTACGACTTCAGCACAAAGTTTTTCAAGATTATCCATGATATAAATTCCCTTTTACTTTTTCGTTCAACATTTCCTGTGTCAGTTTGACTTTCACTATAGTATTTCTTTTCACTTCAGGCGAAGCTTCAAAGGTCACGGGGATATAATTTTCGGTAAACCCCTCTCCCTTTCCACTCAAAGAAATTTTTTCGACCAGAACTTCCTGAACTGAGTCTGCAAAACGAAGATAAAATGCTTTTTTCTTTTCTTCGGATAACATAAAAAGTTCTTTGGTTCTCCTGTCTTTTTCGGCAGAACTAACCTGCAAATCCGACTCCGCAGCCGGTGTACCCGGACGTGAAGAATACGGAAAAACATGCAAGGCAGAAAACGACAAACTTGCCAAAAATGCTCTTGTTTCTTCTGCATTTACTTTTGTCTCGCCAGGAAATCCACATATCACATCCACTCCCACAAAAGCATGTGGCACTTCTTTCAATAAACGTGTCACTCTGCCTTCGAAAAAGCTGGTGGTATATCTGCGTTTCATCTTCTGCAAAACCTCATCGCTCCCCGATTGTAAAGGGAGATGAATATAGGGCATCAAACGCGGGTATTTTCCAAATAATGCAATAATATCGTCGGTTAACAGGTCGGGCTCTACAGAACTAAGCCTTAGTCGAGGCAAATCGGTGTGCTCAAAAATCTGCTCAATCAAATGGCATAAGGTTTCACCGGTTGTCTTTCCAAAATCGCCGGTATTTACGCCAGTAAGTATCACTTCGTTGATACCTTTTTTACGTTCATTCTTTATTTGTGAAACAACTTCTTCTACGGACGCACTCCGGCTCTTTCCACGTGCATGAGGCACAATACAATAGGAACAGAAATAATCGCAGCCATCCTGTATCTTAAGAAAGCAACGGGTACGATCGCTTTGCGATACCGCAGAAAAAAACCTGTCCATCTGCTTTCTCTCCGTCACGTGTATTACTTTATCAATTTTTTCGTCATACAAATTTTTAATGAAAGAGGAAAGTTCAAATTTTTCCTGATTGCCCAGAACTAAAGCAACTCCTTCCAGTTCACTCATTTTCTCTGCATTCACCTGACTTTGACAGCCTACTACTATGACTTTTGAATCGGGACTCATACGGTTAGCTCTGGAAATCAGGTTTCGACCTTTTTTATCAGCAGCATCCGTCACCGTGCAAGTATTAATAACGTAAATATCCGCCTGTGCTGAAAAAGGAACCACTTCGCAGATATCTTCCGGCAAATCAGCTTTCAAGCCTGACGTTTCGGCAAAATTTAATTTACAACCCTGTGTAGCAAATGCTATTTTAATCTTATCCTTTTGCATCAAAAACCAGCGTCTCTAAATCGGATATTTCACCTTTAATTTTCATGAAAGTTACATTTCGGAACAAGTCAAAGGGATGAACATCTTCTTTCCCATCGTGGGCAGAAATTAAATTGGGCACCGACTTGTCGTTATGCGTCTGTATATGCGACCAGTCAAGGCCTAAAAACTGTCCTTCGCACAAACGATTATTAAATGCTTTATCGTCGGAACTTGATTCTATGGGAACCCAACCCGTATCGGGCAAGTAGATTTCGAGCCAGGTGTGATTGTAATAACAACTTCTCAAATCCTGTTGGGAATTTACAAAACGGGGAACCTTGTACCCTCCGCAAGTTCTAACTGGATATTTATTAATCATGGCCAGCATTAAAATAATGGTCGCGTAGTCGCCACAAGTGCCATAACCATCTTCCAATAACTCGACATAATTTCGGGCTGAATTATTGAACCGGTACGTTAATTTATCAAAGACTTTATTCCTTATTTCGAGCATATTTTGCAACATCCCCGAACCCGAAACGGCAGCCATATCAATAAGTTTGGGTTGATCAAGGTCAATCTCATCTATTTCAACATGATAAGACTCAACTGGAAACACAGACTGATTATAATCTTTGTCGAAAGTGTATTTCACAGAAGACAAAACCACATCGGCCCGATAACCAACAAAGCCTATGGAGTCTTCACGAAGATTTTTAAGATTTACTTCCAAAAAGCCATCCTTAATCTGACCTTTTAGCCCGGCACTTTCTACGTGTACTACCTGTTGTCTGATATTATTCACGGGCAAAGCAATTTTGATCTTTAATTCAGGATATTTCAGATCAACTTTCTCCAGATGCTCTTCGTAAGTAAATTCGACCAAAAAAGCATTGCTAAGGGTATAATTATATCCTTCTCCTTCGTGAAGGGCATACTTCAACTGATGAAAAAATGGCTTTTGCTCCTGCCAGCATTTTTGGCCGTATGATGTCTCATGAACTTCGCCACCATATAAAACATAAGGCTTATCCTCATAAAAAACGATGGCCTGAGGATCAAAAAATGGGGTTATGATCTGAAACTTGATTTTCATCGTTTCCTTATCATACACCAAAACCAGATTCTCCTCACTATCACTTACCCACAACTCCTGATCGCGAAGATAAAAGGATTTATTCCCTATGCCTTTAATCTCGGTCACTTTGCCAGGTGTCAGGACTCCGTCCT
>PHDH01000117.1:0-11483 GCA_002840935.1 Bacteroidetes bacterium HGW-Bacteroidetes-21
TGTTTGATAAGTATTTTAGATAATAAGGTATAAGCCGACTACTTTTGTCATCGTAAAAGAAATATAATGGCAAAAAGGAAAGATGACAGGACTCCCAGTATCGAAAGTATTGTAAAAGAGATAGGTAAAGTGCCGCCACAGGCCATCGATCTGGAACAAGCTGTATTGGGAGCCATGATGTTGGAGAGTGAATCTGCAATTCTTGGTTTGGATATTTTAAAACCCGAATGTTTTTATCATGAAAATAATCGTAAGATTTTTGAAGTAATTCAGGAATTATCCGGAGAGCACAAATCTATAGATATATTAACTGTTAAGGATGTTTTATCGAAGAAAGGGATACTGACTGAAATAGGGGGGGCGTATTACCTTACCGAACTAACTTCACGTGTAACCTCCGGTGCCCATCTCGAGTTCCATGCCCGGATTGTATATCAAAAATTTATTCAGCGTGAGCTTATTAAGGTTTCTTCCGAAATGCAACGCCGGTCTTTTGAGCAGTCGGAAGATGTAGATGATATCTTAGAATACGGCCAAAACGAACTTTTCAATCTTTCGGAAGGAAGCATGAAAAGGGAAGCGCAGGTTTTCAAGGTCATCATGGACGAGGCAATTAAGCAAATTGAGGAAGCTGGAAAGAAAGATGATGGTCTGAGTGGTATTCCTTCGGGATTCACTTCGTTGGATGCAGTAACTTCTGGCTGGCAGAATTCTGATTTGGTGATTATCGCAGCACGTCCTTCGATGGGGAAAACTGCTTTTGTGCTCAGCATGTGCCGTAATATGGCAGTGGAATTTAAAATTCCTGTCGCGCTTTTTAGTCTTGAAATGGCATCGGTACAATTGGCAAAACGTTTATTGGTGGCCGAAGCTGAGTTGAGTGCAGAAAAAGTTAGAAGTGGACGTCTGGAAGAATACGAATGGAAACAACTGATGCACAAGACATCAAAATTGATGGCCTCACCACTATTTATTGACGAAACCCCAGCGCTGTCAATTTTCGAATTACGTGCGAAGTGCAGAAGGCTGGTGAGTCAAAATGGTGTTAAACTAATTGTTATCGATTACCTGCAGCTGATGACCGGTGCGCCCGAGAATAAAGGAAACCGCGAACAGGAAGTGAGTACCATTTCCCGATCGCTGAAAGCATTGGCTAAAGAGTTAAATATTCCCATAATTGCTTTATCGCAGTTAAACCGTTCGCTTGAAACTCGTAGCGGAGACAAACGACCCATGTTGTCGGATTTACGTGAATCTGGCGCTATTGAACAGGATGCCGATATTGTGATTTTTATTCATCGTCCCGAGAAATTTGGCTTTGTAGAAAGGGAAGGAACATCTTTAAAAGGTGTGGCTCAGATAATATTAGCCAAACACAGGAATGGCGCAGTTTGTGATGTGGATTTGAAATTCATTGAGAAATTTGCTAAATTTACAGATTGGAACGACCCGTTGGAAACACTGGGCGACAATGGTGCCAATGGAAGTGTTGTTCTAAAATCAAAGATTAATGAAAATGCAAAGGATACACATATTCCCCATAATCAGAACTTCGATAACGAATCGTCTGCTGCTCCTTTTTAGCCTCTGCTTTTTTACATTGATTCAAAATGTTTCAGCTTCTTACTTGCTGATCCCAATGGACGATGCACAAAAAAACCATTTAAAAGCCTATGGAATAACATATTGGGTGCTTCAGAATGGAATAGAAGTCCAATGGTTACTGAATTACAGGGGAGGCAGCTTTTTAATGCAGGGTATGAAAGACATTGAAAATGAGTGTCTCATTCGCAATGTCTCCTACGAAATTATTGCCGATGTTCAGGCTCAGGCTATCCTTACAGAAATAGCTCAACCGGATGTCAATATGGATGCCATGAAACTCGAAAAGGTTCCCAAAATTGCTGTCTATGCACCGCCCAATAAACTTCCGTGGGACGATGCTGTAATGCTTGTTCTGACTTATGCAGAAATTCCTTACGACCAGATTTATGATGATGAGATCATTAAAGGGGATTTGTCAAAGTACGATTGGCTCCATTTACATCACGAAGATTTTACCGGTCAGTTTGGAAAATTCTGGTCGGCTTATCAGCATACCGCTTGGTATAAAGAAGATGTGGATAAACAATTGGCTACAGCAAATAAATTTGGCTTTTCGAAAGTGTCCGAATTGAAGCTATTTGTGGCAAAAACAATAAAAGAATATGTCGCCAAAGGAGGCTTTCTTTTTGCTATGTGCTCGGCTACAGATAGTTATGATATAGCTTTGGCAGCCGAAAATATTGATATTTGTGATTCTCCATTTGATGGAGATCCTATGGATCCTTCGGCCCAGAGTAAATTGGATTATGACAGAACGTTTGCTTTCAAAGATTTTAAAATAAGTACTAATCCCTACGAATACGAATATTCGAATATCGATGTGACACTTTACAGAAAAGTTCCAAAGGAACAGGATTATTATACGCTTTTCGATTTTTCAGCGAAGTGGGATCCGGTTCCAACCATGCTCTGTCAGAATCATAAGAATATACTTCCCGGGTTTATGGGACAAACTACAGCATTTAACAAAGATCTCATTAAATCATCTGTTCTGATACTCGGGGAAAATAAATCGGCAAATGAAGCACGATATATACATGGCACTTACGGTCAGGGGTTTTGGACCTATTTTTCTGGTCATGACCCAGAGGATTTTCAGCATCTTGTATATGATTTGCCCACGGACCTGAATTTGCATCCGAATTCTCCAGGGTACCGACTTATATTAAATAATGTATTGTTTCCTGCTGCAAAAAAGAAAAAGCAAAAGACCTGATTATTTTACTATAGCTATTTTGAAACAGTTCATGTTGCTGCCTTCTAAAATTCGAACAGTATAAATTCCATTGGTTAAGTCTTGGGTGTGAATAATAATTCTTTGACCTTCTTGTGTGAAATTGGGATGGATTATTTGACCGGTGATACCTATTATTTCTACTTCAACTTTTTGCTCTGTTGAAATATTTTCGCAGATGACAAAGTCTTTTGCAGGGTTAGGGTATGTTTTTATGGTCGAAGAATTTTGTGCCGAAGCATTTACCATGTACTGTGTTTTTACCCAAATAGGGTTGGTCTTGCAATAAAAATCTAAAGCGTTAATTTTGCGAATAATAGCTTCTTGTGGGTTATAGGTTTTATTGGTCGTAATTTCTGCGAGAATACAGCAATACGAATCTACCGGAAGGGGAGTGCCCGCTGCATTCAAATCTAATTCAAGTGTCTGGAGGGAAATTTCTAAAGACCCTGAAGAAATGGGATAAGAAATAGTCTGGAGTTCTCCATAGGCGGTGTAGACGTGAAATTTAACTGTTTGAAGATCGCCATAATCATTATTTGATTGAGCAGTTATTTGCAATAAAACATCTTCGGAATAAGTTAGAGAAAGATCAATGTCGTCTCCGGGTATGACGGTAATATTGGGGGTTTGAATTGAGAAATACATTACTGGACCTGTGGAAATTGCCGTATGCCCATCTCTTAATGCTTCTAGAACGTGTTGACCATGAACACCCATGCCATTGGGGCAATAGGTAAGTGTGACCATTTTTCCCGGCGCATTTTCTGTCATTTGTCCCATAATGCCACCTGCTATATATTCGGTTGAAGAATAATTAAATGATCCGTGCGCATCACTGCCACCTGACATAAAGAACTTCCAGTTATTACATGCGTGGTTAATGCTTTTCTCAATCAAGCCTTTTTTTAAAAGAAAAGAATAGGTGTGAAAATTCTGTTCAAAACGGTAAGACAGTTTATTTAAAGGGTCAACAGGCAGAAAGCCAAATGGTTCTGTTTCGTAGTTTGTATTCCATGGATCGAATTGAGTATCATCGCAGGAAAGATAGTTAAACATGTTATAAATTTCACCCCCTTTAATTTCGCTTCGGAAGACTTGTCCTGGCATTGGGGAGTAGATATCGGAAGAAGAAGACAAATCGTTCCAGATGATAGTGCCTATGGGAGGACAAGGTTCTCCGTTTTCTGGATAAAGAGGATCATTCAGGTTCCATACACCTCCGTCGACAGCAAAAGAAAGTTCGTCGCCTTCGGAAAAAGGATGAGCCGCATAGCAAAATCCCTGATACAGCTGAAGTGAATCGCACATTTTCGAAATATTGACAGTTGTTGAAAAAACATCACCCCCTCCGTCAAATATAAAGGGTATATCGAATGGGTGTTCGGGATTGGGGTAGACCAGGGCATGTACAGTATTATCCGCGCTATTTTTGACTGAAGCTTCAACACTTCTTATAAAGATAAAACTTGAATCTTCGTTATTCAAAACTTGAATTTCATCTCCAAGTTGTTGCCAGTTAGCTTGCATAGAAGTGCCATAATTATCATAGTCGCAGCTGTGATCGGTAGTTGTTATCCAGTCAATTCCTAAAATTTTAGCAGCTCTTTTGGTTGGTTTGAGAGGAAATCCGTTTTCTGCATCATTTTGTGTATTAATGGCATGGTAATGTGCGTCGCCACGATAAATTCCAGGTATGTTCGGTATCGCCTGATCTGTTACAAAGACTCTAAAAAAAAGTTCGGGATCTGTTTCATAATCAATACCAACTTTTACACTGATATCAATTGCTCCGTTGTTTGTATAGTTTTCCCAGTAGGATAAAGGCAAATTAAATGTGAAATAAAAGTAACGAGCTTCAATCGAGGCAATGGGAACTACAGGAATCCACCAATTAGTATCGGCTGTGAAAATGATTGAGTGATCGGAATCGCGTTCGGGCAATGCATTTAAAAAAGATTGTGTTTCTAGAAGGCTATTGTCGTATGAGTATTCGCTAAACATTGAGATAAATTCAACATAGGATAACGCATTGAAATCCAGAATATTATTGTATGATGTCTGAATAGCATCTTTTAACCGAATATCAATGAAAGCCAGATCGTTGGTGCAATTAAAACAGTTGCTTTCGTGTATATAAACAGATATAGGTATTACGGTGTCGTTTAAAAAATTAATGGTATGTGGAACGTCAACAAATATATCTGAACCGGTTGTATTCTCTTGTTTTTCGCCCAGCGACTGACCATTTGATGCGAAAGAAAAAAACAATAATACTAAGGCAGCAAGTAACACTGTTTTAATTGCCATAACTGTTTTAATTTGGTCGTTTATATGGAAGCTTAAAATAGAAGGATGAGCCCTTATTCTGCGTACTTTCTACCCATATTTCACCCTGATGTTGCGATACAATTAGCTTGCAGATTGATAAGCCCAAACCGGTACTTTTTTCACCACCAGTTGCTTTATTTGATCCTTTATTAAAAGGTTTGAAAATTGAGTTAATTTCTTGCTCATTAATTCCTGGCCCCTCATCATCAATACGAGTGATAATGTAATGTGGTGTCTTTGAGACATGAATAGAGACTTTGGAGTTTTCGGGACTATATTTTACCGCATTGCTTAATAGATTATGCAAAACTTGCTCTATCCGGGTTCTGTCGAAGTAAAATTCTAGTATATCAATGGTGTGGTAAAATACTATCTTAATTCTTTTAGGTTTGGCAATATATTTATAAGTTTCAACAACATCTTCGGTAAGAGAAATATAGTTTTCTTCAGACAGATTCAATTTAATGAAACCTGATTCTAATACAGAAAAGTCAAGTAAATCGTTCAGGAGATTAATCGAAAACATGGATGAATTTCGAATATACTGTATAAACTCTGTTTGTTTTTCGGCTGGAATGTTTGCGCCATCGGTCAGAAGTAAATCAGAAAAAGTGAAAATTGAGGCTATGGGACTGCGAATGTCATGTGATGCAATACGCATGAATTCGTTCTTTTTATTATTAAGTTCTTCCAACTTTTTATTTTTTTCCTCCAGCTCTGTGATATCATCAATCAAAACCATCGTCATTTCCTCATTGTCGAAATTGATAAGTTTGGTAGTATAATAAAAATGCCGAGTAAGCGTAGTTTCTCTGAAATAATATGTCTTAGAAATCTTTTCGCGCGTGACTTCTTTTTTTAATAGCGACTGAATAAATATGTTGCGAATATTACATTTGCTGCATTCGGTGGTTTTTCCACAATCAGCGCCCTCTTTAACGACAAAATCGCATTGCATGGCATTCCCACATGGTTTGCCAACAGCCGAATTATCATCTTCAACAAATATTTTTTGAAATGCTAGATTGTGCATCCTAATAATGTTATTACTATCGATGATTAATACCGCCGAAGGAATATCATTTAAAAGGGCTTTAAGTATTCGTATGCTTTCGTCAGTTTTTATATGTTTCTCCATATTCTTTAAAAAATATGAATTAGTTCTTTAAGAGATTGAATTTCAAATGTAACAATTTCTTTATGAACAGAGTCCTCTGGATTGAAAAAAACAGTATCAACACCTGCATTTCTTGCTCCTATAATATCAACTTTTAAAGCATCTCCTATCATTATACTCTCGGAAGGCTCAATTTTTAAAGTATCGAAAACATATGTAAAAAACTCCAAATGAGGTTTTTGGTGACCGGCATCTTCACTGGTTATAACGGCTTCGAAATATTGATCCAAATGAGTTCCTGTCAGTTTTTTATGTTGTACTTCTTTAAAACCATTGGTCAGAATAAATAGCCTGTACTTAGGTTTCAGATAGGTTAAAGATTCGTGCGTATGGGGGAATATTTTTGTTTTGAGAGGGGTCTTCTCAATGTAAATAGTGCCAATTTCATCAGCCAGTTCATTGTCTTCGTATCCTACTTCCTTTAAAGTTAGAAAGAAACGACTTTTTCTGAGCGTATCTTTGGAGATTCTATTATTCCTGTATAGTTCCCATTGTTTCTCGTTAATACTTCTATAAGTTGTATAGAAGTGATGAAATGATTCGAAATGCAGACGCAATTGAAACTGATCATAAATGTCGCGCAGGGTTTCTATGGTATTACTTTCGAAATCCCATAGAGTCCTGTCCAGATCGAACAGTAGATTTTTATAAGGCATGAATTGGGGGAGGGCGAAAAGCTCTATTTTGTGTATGATTTTAATTCGGTAGAACCTGTTAATTTGCCTTTGGAGTCGAATGATTCTGATTTAACAAGACCAATTCCGGCACAATACCATTCAGCTGATTTTGCCTGAACTTTAAACATGACTTTCGACTCAATATCATAGGTGATTTTATAGCATTCGAAAGTTCCTGCAGCAACTGTAATACTTTCTTTCTTTTCTACTTTACGGTTGGTGACATTTACAGTCATGGTCATCATTTTAACACCCTGATTAAGTATCGTCATTGTTGCAGAACCATTACTAAGTGCTTGTCCTTCTGAAAGATTCGCAGGTAAATCCATTTTATCAGATACCATTTTAACTTCCATCGACTGGTAGGCTGACATGGTTGCTGCATCAAACATATTGCCCATGTCGAAAGTGATTACTCCGTCTTTGCAAGTATAAGATTGCTGAGCTTTATATACTTCTTTTGATTTGTCATCGTAATACGTGTTGTCTGTAGTAATTGTAGTTGCCCCATTTTCAGAGGTTACATTCGTGATCTGGGTTTTATGACTTGATTCGGGTTTGCCTTTGGCATTAAACTGTTGATATTCCAAAATGGAATTGAGTTGCATTGAAATAAAACCCTGACAGTCCTGAGAAAAAATACTGGAAGATGTAAAAACCAGTAATGCAAAAATTACAATGTGTTTCATAGAATTATTTTTTATTATATTTAGTTACTTCTCCGTTTGAAAACTCAACGGTAACATCATTATAAATCCAGAGTTCGACATTTCCAGAAGAGTTTGTTTGTGTTTGCTTTGAATTAGGTTTGCCAATGCTTTCAAGTACCATGCCGGGACTCATGCCTGTCCATAATTCGCTGTTCATTAATCGTATGGCTGTATCCTGACCATAGAGTTTTTTTAGTTTCTGATATTTTGGATCAGATTCATCCACTTTTCTGACAATTGCAGTAGTGGAATTATTTTTGGGAGTTGAAGTCTTGCCAGAAAGGTAATTGTCAATTTCATTGTTCTGCTCAATGGTAGAATAGCTTACATATCCTGTTTTTCCACCATAGCTTACTTTAAAATAAAGATTCTGCTGTTCCCTATACACTTGAATGTTGGCTCCAGCCGGGATGTTTAATACAGTATTCCCCATCGAATTGGGCGCGTCTCTGAGGATGGACCCACCGGCAGATACTTGTGCCGAAATTGTATTGATGGGCCCCTGATTTTTTTTCAGATTTTCAAGATCTTCAATCTTTTTATTTATGTTCCCAAGTTCAACTTGCAGGTTTCTTATTTGAGCCTGAGTATTGCTTTTGATATTCTTCAGACTGTCAATTTTCTTATCAAAATTGGTCTGTCCTGATAATAAATATGGAGTTAAGAATAACAAAAAAACAAAAAGTGATTTTGTCATCATAATATATTGTGTGTGTGATTAATCTATTTCACTTTCATCTTTAGATCCGGAGTAACCTTTCATGATGCCACGGGTAGAATTCCTGACGAAAAGTACAATTTCATCTTTTTCTTTGGATGCCGGTAATTCTTTTTCAATAATCTCTAGAGACTGACTGATATTGAGTCCTTTAAGATAAAGATACCGGTATACATCCTGAATATTCTGTATTTGTTCGTTTGAATAAGTACGACGACGAAGTCCAACACTGTTGACTCCAACATAACTCAGTGGCTCACGAGCAGCTTTTACGAAAGGAGGTACATCTTTACGAACCAGACTTCCACCAGAAACATAAACATGAGAACCAATTTTCACAAACTGATGCACGGCAACTAATCCACCTAAGATAGCATAATCATCAATAGTTACATGGCCTGCCAGGGTAACCGCATTGGAAAGAATACAGTTATTCCCTATGATAGTATCATGAGCAACATGAACATATGCCATTAACAAACAGTTACTTCCAATGGATGTTTTCCAATTGGCTTTTGTTCCTCTGTTTATCGTCACAAATTCACGTATAGTTGTATTGTCGCCAATGACTGCAGTAGTATCTTCACCAATAAATTTCAGATCCTGAGGAATAGCAGAAATAACAGATCCGGGAAATATCTTGCAATTTTTACCAATGCGGGCACCCGAGAAAATGGTTACGTTAGAACCTATCCAAGTTCCTTCGCCAATTTCAACGTTTTTATCAATAGTGACAAAGGGTTCAATAACGACATTTTCTGCAATTTTTGCTTCGGGATGTACGTAAGATAAAGGTTGTTTCATTTCTGATTAATTTATTTTTTTGTAATCTGAGCCATTAGTTCGCCTTCCATAACCACATTTCCGTTTACATAGGCAAAGCCTTTCATTAGGGCAATTCCTCTACGGACTGGTAGTATTAAATCGAGTCTGAATATGAGAGTATCTCCAGGTATTACCTTTTTCTTAAAGCGAACCTGATCGATTTTAAGAAAATAAGTGGAATAGTTTTCTGGGTCGGGGACAGAATTTAATACCAGAATTCCTCCAACCTGTGCCATCGCTTCTACAATAAGTACGCCAGGCATAACGGGTTCGTTGGGGAAGTGACCGATAAAAAAGTCTTCGTTGTTAGTTACATTCTTAAGCCCCACAACATATTCGCTGGTCATCTCAAGAATTTTATCTACAAAAAGGAAGGGGTTACGATGGGGTAAACGTTGTTTGATCTGATTGATGTCGAGTAGGGGTGGTGCATTTAGGTTAAAAACGGGAGCAATATTTTTGCTTTTTTCTTTTTTCAGATGCTGACGAAGAAGTTTTCCGAATTCAATATTGTGCTTATGTCCGGGTTTTTTAGCAATAATTCGTGCATGTAAGGCACAACCCGTTAATGAAAGATCTCCAATAAGATCCAATAATTTATGACGTGCAGGTTCATTTGGCGAATACAAAGGCTCACTACATAGAATATTATACCTTGGAATGGCAGTTACATGTGGTTTATTCAGTTTGTCTGCAATTACATTGATTTCTTCCAGCGTATATTCTTTATCTAAAACAACCAGCGCATTGGATAAATCGCCTCCTTTGATCAGGTTCTTCTCTAACAAAGGAATTATTTCGTGAAGAAAAACAAAGGTGCGTGAAATGGCTATATCGTTAGCGTAATTCTCATAATTATTTGTTTCAGCATATTGATTGGGAAGAAAATCATTGTGATAATCCACCAATACATTAGCATGAAAACCGTCGTAGGGAAGAGCAATATACTCAACTCCCGATTCGGGTACCGAATAGAAAATGGGCTCTTTTACTTTAAAAATATTCCGGGCTTTTTCCAATTCGTCAGTACCTACGCGCTGAATTTCAGAGGCATATAGTCTTGCGCTGCCATTTAATATAGGTAATTCGCAGCCATTGACTTCAATGATGGCATTGTCAATTCCGAATCCACAAAGTGCTGAAAGTACATGTTCTACAGTATGGACTTTAATGCCGTTTTCCTCAATGGTTGTACCCCGGGAGGTTTCCTTCACGTTTTCAATAATACCGGTAATTGTCGGATTATTGTCTAAATCTGTGCGTACAAAAACATAACCGGTATCACTACCAGCAGGTTTAACAGTAACAGAAGTTTTAGTTCCAGTGTGCAGTCCTTCACCCTCTAATGTGAAAGCGGAACGTAATGTTTTTTGATTCTGCATTCTTTGAGATAATACATTATTTCCTGCAAAGATATATTTTGCCTTTTGATTTGAAAAACATTTTTGAAGTTTTATCAAAATAGCTTCATTAATATTTGTCAGGAAAATCTTTACCTTTGCCTTTTTAAAACTAAAGACTATGTTTTCAGGAATTGTTGAAGAAGCTGCAATTGTTACAGCACTAAGAAATGATAAAGGCAACTTGCATATTACCATGCATTGTACTTTCGCCGATCAGCTAAAAATAGACCAAAGTGTTTCTCACAATGGGGTATGTTTAACAGTAGTGGATGTTAATCCGGTAGAAAAAAAGTATACGGTGACTGCCATTGCAGAAACACTTATTAAATCTAATCTCGGACTTTTGCAAACCGGTGATAAAGTGAATCTTGAAAGAAGTATGACCGTTGATAAACTTCTTGACGGACATTTGGTGCAAGGACATGTCGACCAGACTGCTGTTTGCAAGGCCATCAAAGAAGCTGATGGAAGTTGGTATTTTACTTTTGCATACGACACAGAAAAAGGAAATATTACCGTCGAAAAAGGCTCTGTGTCGGTCAATGGTGTTAGTCTGACTGTCGTCAATTCCCAACCCGGATCTTTCGACGTCGCTATAATTCCTTTCACTTACGATGTGACAAATTTTCATCAGTTTAAAGTTGGAACTGTTGTGAATCTCGAATTTGATGTAATTGGAAAATATATTCAGAAAATTGTAAACGCACAGTTGGAAAACTGGATGAAAGAATTTAAAAGCAAACAATAATGATATCGAAAGAAGAATTTTTTAAGAAACTTACAGCACATTGTAAGGAATATGG
>PHDH01000117.1:11537-14970 GCA_002840935.1 Bacteroidetes bacterium HGW-Bacteroidetes-21
AAGGATTACTGGTGGAAATCTATGGTCCAGCTCCACGAAAATATTGTGGGCATTGATGCCGCTATTTTTATGCATCCTACTGTTTGGAAGGCGTCTGGACATGTCGATGCTTTTAATGATCCGATGATCGACAACAAAGATTCGAAAAAAAGATACAGAGCCGATCAGCTCATTGAAGACCATGTAGCCAAGATTGAAGATAAAATTGAAAAAGAAGTCGAAAAAGCAGCCAAACGTTTTGGTGAAACTTTCAATAAAGACTTATATCTGACAACCAATCCCCGAATCCTTGAATATAGAGCAAAGGCAGACGAAGTGACGGGTAAAATGAACGCCGCTTTTATTGCTAACGATTTGGCTGCTGTTAAGCAACTGATTGAAGACGAAGGTATTGTTTGTCCTGTGTCGGGTTCCAGAAACTGGACTGAGGTAAGACAGTTCAATTTGATGTTTTCAACCCGCATGGGTTCTCTTACCGATGATGCTGGTATCGTTTATCTGCGTCCCGAAACTGCTCAGGGAATTTTTGTGAATTTTCTGAATGTATACAAAACAGGACGTATGAAAATTCCTTTTGGCATAGCCCAGATCGGAAAAGCGTTCCGTAACGAGATTGTAGCCCGTCAGTTTATTTTCCGCATGCGCGAATTTGAACAAATGGAAATGCAATATTTTGTTAAACCCGGCACCGAGATGGAGTGGTTCCGCTATTGGAAAGAGTTCCGTTTGAAATGGCACCATGCCATGGGAATTCCAGTCGAAAAATACCGCTTCCACGATCACGAAAAACTGGCACATTATGCCAATGCTGCTACCGATATCGAATTCCAGTTCCCCTTTGGATTCAAGGAATTGGAAGGCATACATTCTCGCACTGATTTCGACCTTACTTCGCATCAGGAACATTCGGGTAAAAAACTTCAGTACTTTGACCCCGAAACCAACGAAAGTTATGTGCCTTACGTAGTTGAGACCTCCATAGGACTTGATCGTACTTTCCTCGCCGTTATGTCTCATGCATTTTGCGAAGAAAAGCTCGAAGATGGCTCTGATCGTATTGTTCTTAGAATACCTAACTTTTTGGCTCCCATAAAGCTGGCTGTACTTCCGCTGGTGAAGAAAGACGGATTGCCCGAAAAAGCACGCGAAATTGTAAATAAATTACGTTTCAGCTTTAGTTGTCAGTACGACGAAAAAGATACCGTGGGTCGTCGCTATCGCCGTCAGGATGCCATTGGTACGCCGTATTGTGTGACTGTTGATTCCCAGACATTACAGGATAATACCGTGACCATTCGCGAAAGAGATACCATGAAGCAGGATAGAATTTCTATCGATCAACTCGAAGAAATAATTACTAGTCGTATTGGAATGATTAATATGCTGCAGAAATTGCAGTAATATAATTTGTTATTGTTATTAGATTTGATATTAGATTTGACAACTTTTTAAAAGTTATCAAATCTATTGTCAAATCTTTTTTGTTTTAGCCTCCAGCTCTTGCAGACGCTCCATTTTTTTACGAGCCAAAAACTCTCGTATGCCTTCCAGATGTTCTTTTACTTTTTTATTACCGAATTCGTACACTTTAGATACCATGCCGTCGAGAAAATCCCTGTCGTGTGATACAAGAATGAGTGTGCCGTCAAAGTCCATCAGTGCCTGCTTAAGTATATCTTTGGTGCGCATGTCGAGATGATTGGTGGGTTCATCCAATATTAATAAGTTTACCGGTTCAAGCAAAAGTTTGACCATAGCCAGTCGGGTACGTTCGCCTCCCGATAAAACTCTCACTTTTTTGTCCCAGTCTTCTCCGCCAAACATAAATGCGCCCAGAATATCCTTGACTTTGGTGCGAATATCACCCACAGCAACATCGTCTATCGTTTGAAAAACTGTCAGGCTTTCGTCGAGCAGGGAAGCTTCGTTCTGGGCAAAATAGCCGACCATGGTGTTATGTCCTAGTGTTAGTTTGCCGCTATGTTCAATTTCGTTCATGATAATTTTTATCATGGTAGATTTTCCTTCGCCGTTTTTACCCAAAAAAGCAACTTTTTCGCCCCGCTGTATGGTAAGGCAGGCATTTTCGAAAACCAGATGCTCTCCATAACTTTTAGTGACATCTTCTGCTATCACCGGGTAACTGCCCGAGCGTGGTGAAGGAGGGAAGCGCAGTCTCAGGTGTGAGGAATCGACTTCGTCTACTTCCAGTATTTCAAGCTTTTCAAGCATTTTGACCCGCGACTGTACCTGCAGTGTTTTGGAATAAGTACCCCTGAATCTTTCGATAAAATCCTGTGTTTCGGCAATCATCTTTTGCTGTTCATCGAAGGCTTTTTGCTGTTGTTCGCGGCGCTCTTTGCGCAGTTCGAGATATCTGCTGTAATTGACTTTGTAATCGTAGACCCTGCCCATGGTAATTTCTATGGTGCGATTGGTAATATTATCTACAAAAGCCCTGTCGTGGGATATTACGATAACTGCTTTGGCTGAGTTGATTAAAAAGTTTTCGAGCCATTGAACTGATTCAATGTCAAGGTGATTGGTCGGTTCGTCGAGTAAAATAAGATCAGGGTTTTGTAAAAGTATTTTTGCCAGTTCGATGCGCATACGCCAGCCACCGCTAAAGTCGCTGGTAGGACGCTGAAAATCATTGCGCACGAATCCCAGTCCCAGGAGTATTTTTTCGACTTCTGCATCCACATTGACTTCGTCGTTGCTGTAATATTTTTCGCTGATGGCCGAAACCTGTTCAATAATGGCATAATATTCGGGAGAATCGTAGTCGGTGCGTGTTTCCAGTTGATGATTCAGGGCATCCATTTCTGCTTTCATCTCAAGAATTTGAGAAAAAGCCTGGGATGCTTCCTCAAATAATGTCCGAGTATTTTCTATCATGAGATGCTGGGGAAGGTAAGCAATGACGGCGTCTTTGGGTGCAGAAACTCTTCCTCCAGTAGGCACCTGTTTGCCCGCAATAATCTTAAGTAAAGTTGATTTTCCTGCGCCGTTTTTTCCCATAAGCGCAATACGATCTTTTTCGTTAACAACGAATGATATTCCTTTAAAAAGTGTGGTTCCCCCAAACTCAACTGCTAGCCCATCTATTGAAATCAAAGTAGTAGATTAAAAAATTAGGCCGCAAAGATAATGAAAAGGGACAAAAACGAAAGGATGTTTTTTTTATGCAAGAGATTTGACAACTTTTGAAAAGTTGTCAAATCTAAAGACCATCACCTGACCACTCGCTCGCATGTTGCGAGTGAGTGAATTAAGAGAGTGGGATGCGAAAAGGATAAAAAAGGTTGTAAATCAGGTGATTCGTCAGGCTGCCTTCGATGCTCTTCGGCACCTAAAAGGACGAACCACCTAATTAATAATAAAACTAACCGTCATGCCGGACGAAGCAACTCCCACGTCATATAAAGTACAT